>DODI01000502.1:2594-14365 GCA_003509045.1 Planctomycetota bacterium
CACCTCGGCGGACACCTCGGCGGACACCTCGGCGGATACCGCCGGCAAGGCGCACCGATTGGAATTGAATGGCGCGCGGGCGGGAAGGTGCCGGTGAAGATGAAACCAAGATGCCATCGGGCAGGAGTGAGAGGAGATCGAGTGAGAATATTCGGGATATTTCTTCTGGCGGGAACAGCGTTGGGGGTTGGAGTTCCTGCTGGAGCCAATGAATGGCTTTACCGGGAGGAGGTCAGCTATGTGACCCGGAACGGCGCGGTGAGCATCGAGCTGAAGGGTGGTCACGAGCTGCAGGTAAGCTATGCCGGGATCACATGGAAAGATGTGTCCGGCTGGAAGGCCGGCAGGAGGTTGGTGATGGCCTACAAGCCTGAAACCGGCTCGGTCCTCCTGGATCCCGCTACGGGAAAACACACCTCTATTCTCAGCAGCACAAAGATGCATCCGATCGACACCCTGTGGCGCAAAGAGGCGCGCGAAGCTCCCAACATGATTGCATCCGCGGCTATCCAGGTGAAGGCAGGGGGCTTGTGGGACAAGGAGTTGAACCGTGTGTACAAGCTGTTGCTTGAAGATGCCTGGCCACGAAAATTCACCAGGCAGGAGAAGGATGCGCTGATCAGTTCCCAGCGCAAATGGATACAGTTCCGAGATGCCCAGCTTGCCGCCATCGGCCTGGTCTATGGGAAGCGAAACGGGACAGTCCAGAAGATCAACTCCGCGCATCGGGCAATGGAGCTCACCAGGAGCCAGGCTTTGCGCCTGGGGAGTTTCCTTGTTCCGTGAGCAGCTGAGCTGGTGGGCACTATTATTGAGCGGAATCTGGCAGGAAGGAGAGCAGGAGTAGATTTGTAATTTATTACGGCAGGACGGGTTGTGCCGGGCGAGAGGGTTGCCCACCACAGGCGGGACCATGGTGAGTTGGTTGGTTTCAAGAGCATGGAGGTAGGAAGATGGTGATGATGGTAGAAGCTGAGGCCACAGGAGTCCTTGCGGGTCCTTCAGACAGGGCTGCAGAGGGGACCGGAACAGGCCTCGCGGTCGAGCGCGAAGACATCTGCTTTTACAATGTGGCGGCAGACCGGTTACGGATCGAGGTGAAGGTTCAAAACAGGAGCGATACCGTCTCGAATCCTGAGCCGATGATGCTGCAGTTCGCGGCCTTTGGCGCTTTTGTGCCATGGACTCCGCTGCAGTTGCTGCAGGTGCCGCGGATTCGTCCAGGTGGCAGCACCTTGGTCAGCACCGAGGTGGTTATCTGTGACGATGGCACTCTCCTGGCAGAGGATGGAGGCGCGTATTCCGAGGACCGGAAGCGCTACCAGGCTGCTTTGAGGACCATCCAGGATGATGAGCAACTGAAGACGATGAGCGCCTGGCAGGTGGTGGCACGGAAGGTGCGTAACTGGCTCGCCGAAAATCGGGTTAAGGGGTTGAGGGGCCAGCGGGAGACGGCGCGAAAGGCGCAGGAGCGGGCCAGAGAAAATCGTGGTTTGCGTCTTCGGTTCGGGGATACAAGCCTGGTGGAATTCGAAGAGTTGTTTGACCTCGATCCTGCGGACAGGCCTCGTGCGGATCTCCACCAGGGCCGCAGCGTGTACTGGATCGGAAATATCAATGTGCTTATGGGAGGAATAGATGTCGAGCGCCACGAGGCTCGCGCATTCCGTATCTATCCTGGGAAGATCAACAGGAGCTGGTTCTTTCTCGGCGGACAGTCCGGATGCTCCACGAGCTTTGAAGTCCTGGGGGCCGGCGAAGGCTGGTCAACGAGGCTGTACGAAACCAAGCCCGATTCTTCCTGGTCGTTTCGGGATCATGCAGGCCTGCTCAGGTTCGCCCAGGGTCTTGAAATGGAAACCTACCCGGGCGAGTTGATTGAACCCGGGAAGTGGGCTCGATTGGGAATGCGCCCGATGATAGCCGTTGAGATTTGCCCGCCAGCGGATGCCACCAGCAGCACCCTGGCGATCCAGGTTCTCCAGAGATCTCCGTGTGGCGAGAAGGTTCGCAAGGCGGTGGTAGAGTTTGATTTTTCTGAGTCGGCGGTGGGGCCCGGTTGCCACACGGTCTGAAGGAGTTAAAGAGTTTCCTATCCTCAGCGCTCGGGTTGCCGGGACCTTTTCGGCAGGGATCGATATTCAGATCCGGTCGAAAGGTCCCGGGCAATCCTTTTGAGGCCGAGAGAATGTGTGATGGGCTCGTGGTTCCTGGAGGCCGAGAGAAACAGCCGTGAAGGCGGCGCGGGGTGATGAAATTGAAAAAAAAATCCGGCCGGGAAGCTTTCCAGGTGGCCTTGGTGGGTTTAGAAGAAGTTTTTGAGATCAGGGTGCTTTTTGACGCCGTCGGCCTCTGCGTAAATCTACTGTAGCAATGACTTAGCCTCATGATGGCAGGACGGGCTGTTATGCGGCGGTGGTTGGTAGCCCGGCAGGTTCCGGGAGGCGGCGGTCGGGTGCAGGCTATATTAATTTTCAAAGTTGGTTCTGAAGTGTAGCCATGGAGCGGGGCTTTCGATTAAAATGCTTTTGTCGCTTCAGTCCTTCGGGTTGTCGCGGCGGATTAGAATAAAGTTTTCTCAGCGCGAGGTCGGTCCAACTTCCGTTGGGTATTTGAAACTGGTGGACGAGGTCGTGGCTCAGCCGCGCCCTTGTCCTCTTTTTTTTGCCCACAGGTTTCCGGCTCAGCCTGTGGCTTCGAGGACCTCTTCAGCGAGGGCAAAGGAGGTCGTCATTCCGTTGCCGCGGCTGGCCAGGACGATCCGGGTGTTTGCGGCCGGCTCCAGTACCACCTCGGTGAGCTCCGCGTGGACCGGGTAGGCCGCGCTCCACCGCCGGGCAATCTCGAGGTGGGGAGCATCGATCATGTCGCGCAGATGGGAGAGGATCTTCTCGTCAATCGTGGGGTCATGGGCCTCCGGCAGCGACCAGGCGGTGTGGTGGGAGTCGCCGATGATAAGCTCGGCCTCGTTGTTCTGGGCGGCAAGGACGGTGATGCCGAGACGCTCCAGATCGCCATGCTCTGCAAGAACCCTCTTTTCCATCGCGGCGTGGGACGGGGAGTTCTTGAAAGCCTGGTAGCGTCTGTAGGTGAGGCTGTCGGTGACCATCGCGCCCAGCTTCCAGGGAGATGGTTGTGCCGACGTTTTCATCATTTGGAGGCTGCAGCGGAGGGTTCCGCTCTCCCTGAAGGCTTCCGGGAAGAGCGTCTCGAAATCTGTTCCGCTGCAGATCAGAACCCTGTCGGCATGGAATCGGCCGCGCGTCGTTTCGATCAACGGGGGCTCTACATTGTTGACCTCGGTTTTGAAATGAAAGCTCGTGTCGAAGCGTTCCCTGAGGAATGAGATGAGGCGGGAGAGGGCCTGCCGGGGCTGGATGAGGGTCTCCCGCCTGCTGTGTAGAGCTCCGAGGAGCCCCTCCTGGCGCACCCCGGGCGCCTTCTCAGCGATCTTCGCGGGTGAGAGCCATCGGCAGTCATGGCCGGTCTCCGCGGAAATCTCCAGGAACTCCTGGAGGGTGCGCAGCTCATCCTCGTGCCGGGCGAGGAGCAGGGAACCGCAGGGGTCGTTCCAGACTCCAGCTTCGTCAAAGAGGTCACGCCAGATCTCCATGCTTCGAAGAGCCCTGTTCAATACCTTGCCGGGGCGCTGCCCGATGGGCCACAGCATCCCGAAGTTGCGAGCGGAAGCTCCGCTGGGTTCCTCGTCACGTTCGAAGACGGCCGTTTTCAGACCCCTTCGGCCGGCGATGAGCGCGTGGGCCAGGCCGAGGATTCCCGCTCCGACAATCACCAGGTCGTAGTGTCTTTTTCGCTGCTGAGGCATTGTTAGGTTAACTCCCTGAGTATCTTACAACTTTGGTAAACAGCCGGGAGGATGAGAAGTTCACAAAAAGTGGCGTGCTGGCAAAAGCGACGGTAGGCTTCCTGCGCCGCCAACCGCCCAGGGGGGTTCCTGTCTGAAGAAAGGAACCAGAATTGATCGATTCTTTCGATGTACACAAGCCATTGATGGCTTCTCTCTTTCGCACGGCCGCCCGGCAACCCCGGGCCCTGACGTTGACCTTCGGAGTCTTCGCCGTCTTGATCGTTGGCCTGCTGCTGTCGGCTCCGGCTGTCATGGGTCGGGCTCGCCTGCCAGGGCAGGAAGCCGCGGCCGGGGAGTCCTCGAAGCCCGGGAGCCTGGGCGGCAAGCAGGAGGGGGAGCCATGCGCGGCCCCCTGCACCAACCGCGGGCGCGCCTCAAGGGTCAGCCAGGCGGAGGTGATGAAGAGCGAGCTGAACCTGGATTGCGCCTCCCTCCATTTCGGCGGTTTCATTCCGGGGTATGGGGGGCTTGAGCTCTTTGGGATCGGGCAGGACAATTGCCCGGCGGTGGAGACCTACATACCATCTCATTACGAATCCGTCCCCAGCTCCTGTCGGGATTGTGACTGGCGCGATGGAGCGACCATTCGCGAGAGGGAAAACGCCTGCAGCCAGGAGCTGAACTTCATCTTCTTCGCCATGCCCAATTGCGTGCGAGGAGAGTGGGTGAATACCTCCGAGCGCGTTCGCACCTGTGTCGGTGAATCAGTCTGCCATCGGAAGACCGGTGCGGCCTGGGGAGCCGGAAGGGGGAGACCATGAAGGCTTCGCCGGCCAGGTCCAGGGCGGCAGCAGCCGGGGTCCTTCTCCTTGTTTTCTGCCCGGTCGCAGGCGGGGCTCTGTTCTTCCCAGATTGGCCCGGGCCGCGAAAAGCTCCCCGGCTCCTGCACGGGACAGATGCCGGATACGGGCCGGCGGGGATCGCCGGCGAGCTCGGGAGCGCGCCGGCCGGACTCCTTTCGCTGTCCTCGTCTCCTGCCGCAGAGGCTGCGTTCGTCGGGCGCGCGCGCGGGCCATGGATGCCGGGGTCCGGTGTGGAGGAAACGGCGGGAAAGATCTCGCTGTCGGAATCTCTCGGGCTCAGCGGAGGGATCGGCGACCTGGACTATTATCTCGACCTGTTGCGGCCGGGGGCGGCCCGCGAGGAGATCGTTCTCGCCGCGCGGTTGCTTGGGGCTAATCATGATCTCGCCAGCTTCCCCGAGGCGCTGGTTGACAGGCTCCTCGTTGAGCCCGATGGGGAGAGGTTGAGGGCGGGAGGGCTGCTGCTCGACCTCAGCCTGCGGGTCCTGGATTTGTCTTCCTGCGGGACTCCTGGAGGCTCGCCGGCGCTCCGGTTTGTAGTCGAGGCTGTTCTGGAGGCCTATGAGGATCTTTACGCCCGGCTTGGAGAGGCCTTGGGCGGTGTCACGCGGATGATCTCAAGCTCTGGTTGTATTACCTCAGAGGACCTTGAGGGCCTCCTGAGGCTTGCTCAGCGGGTTCCGGGAACAGCGGGCCTGGTTCGGGCCGCGGTCAGTGACCTGGTCGAAACCGATCCTTTTTGGGCCGAACGGTTGCTGTTTGATCGTGCAGATGATTTCACTGCGGGAATGAGTTCGGAAGCGGAGCTGATTCTTCAGTCAGCCGCCCTCGACCAGCTGTTGCCGCTGGATGCGCTCGATTTCATCGCCAGCGGGTCATCTTTCATGACGGAGCGGCCCGGCTCTCCGGGCGCTGGTCTGGATTCTTTTCGCCGGCGCAGGGGAGCTCTCCAGGGCATTGCCCGGCGCCTGCGAGAAGAGGAGCTCTTTCACTGGCTTCAGGTCAGAGGAGATGGCGACACCTCCCGCCTCCTGGTTTCCGTATTGAGTCCGAGTCGTCAGCAGGGCCTGCTCACTAGGCTTGCGCTCTCAGCCGCTATCGAGGGGAGGCTTCGCGGAGGGGCGGTGGTTAAGCTTGCCGGAGTTCGGGCGAATGAAGAGGCGGCCTCTATGGTGCTGGGCTTGTTGCAAGAAACCTGGCCAGGGAGATCTGATCTCTTTATCCAGGCGTCTGAAAATTTACTTTCGAGGAGCGGTTCGGCGGACGCGTGGACTGACAGGATAGTCCTGGGCTTGCGAGGGCTTCTCGATGGGCCGCGCGACAAGCTGTCGTCGGCGGCGGAGGCAGATCTGCTCAGGCTGCTCTCGCTGTACGGCGGCTCGGATTGAGAGCTCCACCTCAACCGAAGAGGTCGAGCACCGGCTTGCCCTTCCCATCCTTGGTGGCGTAGAAGGGCCGGCCCTCGATGATGGCGTTGTGCTTTGGCGGGATCCCCATGGCATGAAAGATCGTCGAGTGAAGATCCGTGATGGTGACGGGGTTCTCGATGGTGGTGCAGGGCCTCTCCTCTGCGGTCTTTCCGTACACGCCGCCCTTCTTGATGCCGCCGCCGAACAGCAGCACACTCGAGGCGCTGGTGAAGTGGCGATGCATTCCATAGAACTTCATCTCGTTGATGACATTGGGTACGTTTACCTGGTTGCGAACCTGCTTTTCCGGCTTTCCTTCAACCATGCAATCGCGGCTGAATTCACTGGCAAGGACGATCAGTGTCCGGTCGAGCAGGCCTCGTTCTTCGAGATCGAGCACGAGCTGGGCGATAGGAGCGTCGATCTGCCGCTTCATATCCGTTAGCCGGGTGTGCCCGTTCTCGTGTGTGTCCCATTGTTTGAAGGGGCCGTATTCGGTCGTGACCTCGATGAACCGGGCGCCCTTCTCTACCAGCCTGCGGGCCAGCAGGCAGCCGAGACCGAACTTGCTGGTGTTGTAGGCCTTGTAGGTCTCTTCGGGTTCCAGGCTCAGGTCAAAGGCTTTCGATGCGGGTGAGTTCATCAGGCGATAGGCCGATTCGGCGGAACGGAGCAGGGACTCTTTCTGGTAGGCGGAGCCGTTGCGGGCCACGGGGCTCGACTCGAGCACCTTTCGGTAGGTCTCGTAGCGCCTCTTGAATCGGTCGACGGTCATGCCGGCAGGGGGACGGACCACGTTGACCGCCTGTTTTGGGTCCGGCACGCGGAATGGGCCAAACTCGCCTCCCAGGAAGCCGGCGGTCTGGAAGGCCTTGATCTCTTCCGCTTCACCGTTTCCCTCATAGCGCTGGCCAATATCAATAAAGGCAGGCATGGCTTCATCCCTGGGGCCGAGCGCCTGTGCGATCCACGCTCCAAGGTGCGGCGCGGCGACCGTGAGCGGTGGCTCATAGCCGGTGTGCCAGTGGTATTGGTGGCGGGAATGAAGGATAAAGCCAAGGTCTCCAAGGACATGGGTGCGCAGGAGGGTTCCGCGATCAAGCACGGCCGCTGTCTTCTCAAGGCCCTTGGTCAACTGGACCCCATCGACGGCTGTCTCGATGCTCGGGAAGCTGCACAGGAGCTCGTTGGCGGGAAGCCCCTTGCGGAAGGGGGTGTAGCGCTTGGGGTCAAAGGTCTCGGTGTGGGCCATTCCGCCCGCCATCCAGAGCACGATCACCGAGTCGGCCGTGGCCTTGGGGGAGATCGGGTTTGCCGAGCCCAGGGCGGCCCTGGGCGCGCCAGCGGCAAGAGCGCCGAGGGTGGCGGCTCCGGCGGTCTTCAGGAAGTCTCGGCGGCGGAGGTTCGTTTCGGGCGAGCTGTAGGTCTTTTTCATGGCTTTGTGTTGGGTTGCCGGTTTCAGCTTAATAGATCAATTGGAATTCAGGATGCATCAGGATTGCCCAGAGCAGGTCCTGGACACCCTCGGCTGAGGCGGGGGTTCCGACCAGCTTCGAGAGGGCCTTGAGCTCACCCGCGGTGGGCTCGCGCGAGAGCCCTCTGCTGTAGACGGCCTTGATGAGCTCCGTGGTTGAGGCGTGCTCCTGGCCGAGGAGTTGTTTCGAGTTCCAGGAGATGATCCTGTCGAGCGTTTTCCCATTGGTCAGCTCGAGAGCCTGGAGCAGGGTGGCTACAGATTCTCGCCGACTGACGACCTGCTCGCGATTGGGACGGCCCAGAGCGACCTGCAGGGGGCCGGAGAAGGTCAGCGAGGAGCGAACCTCGACTCCGCCAGCCAGGGACGCGTTCGACTGGAAGTGACCGCCGACATTCCAGGGGCTCGCATCCAGGTCGCCTATGCGAAAGGACGCCTTCCAGCCCGTATCGGGGGTGGCAGGGAGCTGCCAGTCTTTCTTTTTATCCAGGGTGTGCAGCCAGCTCGCATTGGTGGCGATCTCGAGAAGCGGAGCGTCTTTTGTGTCCATCCCCTTCAGGGAAACGATCAGGCCCGCGGGGTTAGGGGAGCCACCTGTGTTGGCTGCCCGTACGGCAAGCAGGTTCCTCCCCCGGCGGAGGTTCTTCGCCACGTTTGCGGAGACCGGGGCGCTCCACTCGGCGCTCTCGAGCGTCTTCTTACCATTGAGGAACAGGACGAATTCGTTGTCAGCTGTAGCGGTCAGGAACGCGGCAGGCGGAATCTTTGCGAGGGTGAAGGTGTAGCGGAAATATACGGCCTGGCCGGCGGCGGCCGTATTGAAGGAGCTGTCTGACCAGATCCACTCAGCCTTCGAGGCGCCGGGTGTGCTTTTTCTGCTGGAGCTCGAGTGGATTCTGGCGGCGACCTTGAATTGCCCGCCCTGGCCCCGGCCATCTTTTTTCCCCGGCCTGGCATCGTTCCTGGTTCCGGATCCGGCAAGGCTCCAGGCGGCATCGATGAACTGTTCGGCAGACAGCCGCTTCACAAGGGGGCCGCGGAAGATGAACCGGGCCGTGGGGTCTCCCTCCCGCTTCTCGTCGATTGCGGGGAGACGGTAGGCTCGCGAGGTCGTGATGAGCTTCAGCGTGTGCTTGAGGTCGTAGCCGTTTTTGACCAGGTCGGTTGCGAGCCAGTCGAGGAGGTCCTGGCTCCAGGGTTTCATGTCCATATTGTCGAGCGGCTCGATAATGCCCCGGCCGAAGACTGCCGCCCAGAGGCGATTGACGATGGTTCTCGCGAGTCGTCCGTTTTCCGGCAGGACCAGGAGGTCCGCGAGCTGTTTCAGCCGATCTTTCCGGGAGGCCCTGGCGTCGATCTGTCCCAGCTCGGGATAGAGAAAGGCCATCGTGGATGTTTCGCCGGTAGGCTTGTCGCAGCGGTGCAGCTTTAGCGGGCCATTGGCGAAGACGGAAGCGAAGGCGTAGGAGTCCCTGAGCTTCCAGTGGTTGACGAAGCTGTCATGACAGGAGGCGCACTTCAGGTTGGTGCCAAGGAATACCTGCGCTACGTTCTGACCCGCCTGGATCTCGGGACGCTGGCTTTCGTTGACCACGCCTCGCCATTTGATGCCCCGGATAAATCCATCGCTTCCAGAGACAGGGTTGATCAACTGGTGGACAAACCTGTCGTAGGGTAGATTCTCGTAGAGGCTCCGGTAGAGCCACTCGGTGATCTGCCCCCTGCCGCCATCGATGAACCCCGTTCCCTTGTAGGCATTTCGGAGCAGGTCATTCCAGAAGGTGAGCCAGTGTCCTGTGTAGCGTCCCTTGTCCTCTAGGAGGCTGTCGATGGTCGCATCTCTGCGCGCGGCGGTGTCCTCGCCCGGGTCGTCTGAGGGTGGCAGCAGACCCACCAGGTCGAGGTAGGCCCTTCGGCGAAAGGCCGCCGGCGCGATCACCCGGGCGTTTGCCAGGCCATGTTTTTTGAAATACGGAGCCAGCAGCCGGTCGATGGGGTTGTCGTCCTTGTTGCCGGGGGGCAGCGCAGGCTCGCGCGGGGCCAGGGAGGCCCTGCGGTGCTTCTTGCCGAAGGTGAAGCCATCGATCCAGGGGGCGCCCTGGTCGATCCATTTCCTGAGAGAATCGACAGCGTCATTCGTGAGCCTGGCTCCTTTTGGAGGCATTCTCTTTTTCGCATCTGTGCTGAGGACTCGCTCGATGATGGCGCTTCGGGCGCTCTTGCCGGGCTCCAGGATGGAGCCGCTCTCACCGCCCGCAAGCAGGCTTGCGCGGGTATTCATCGACAGGCCACCCTTGCGCTTCTCTTCCATATGGCATTTGCCGCAGTGCTTTTTGAGCAGCGGGGCTACCTTGTCGTGGAAGAGAGAGCCGGGGCCATCCCCGGCGGCGACAGGGCTGATGCAGAGCGCCAGCGCCGCCGCCAGCAGAAGGATCGGAAGTCTGTTCATGGACTATTTCCCCTGCTTGAACATCGCGTGATCGGGATTGCCCATGGAGAGCAGGTAGGCGACCAGGTCAAGCACCTCTTCTTTGTTGAGGGGGTTGAGCAGCCCGGCGGGCATCATCGAACCCTTGGCCTGCATGGTCTTGAGGATTTGCTTGTGGTTGACGCCGGAGTTGCTGGCTGGCGTCAGCATGTTGGTGTTCACCGAGAAGTTGTCGCCTCCGCCATTGACGATCCGCCCGGTCACGGTCTTGCCGTTCTTCAGGATGAAGATCGTGGCGCGGTACTGGTCGGAGACGACCTTGTCCGGCTCGAGGATCGATTCGAGCAGATCTCTCTTGCTGAAGCGTCCGGCGGCTCCGGTAAGGTCCGGTCCGGCCGCGCCTCCCTGGTCATCGAAGCGATGGCAGACGAAGCATTTCGCCGCAGCGAACATTTTCTTGCCGTGCTCGAAGTCTCTGCCCACAAGCCCCTCTTCAACGGCTGGCAGGACATTTTCGGCGGTCCATTCTTTCCCCGGGCCTTTCGGCTTGGGCAACTGGGCGAGCATCGCCGGGGCAGGGCTGTTCTTGAGTGAACCGGCGGCGACGAGGGTTTTCTTGTCTTCGGCGCTGAGGCGTCCGATGGCCGCGCTCCTGACGTTGTTGATAAAGCCATTAAAGCTGGCGCCGCCACGGAAGCCGCGCGCATTGCTGAACCACTTGAAATAGCGTTTACGCTCCTCGATCGTCCAGCCCGTCTTCAGGCTGTGGAGAGCCAGGGCGTAGTGCATCTGGTCTTCCTGTGCGGGAGAGGTTTCCAACAGCGCGACGGTTTTACCGGTGACGCCGGGGGCCTCGAGGTAGATCAGCACCTGGCTCAGCTCACGGTTCAGGGGGGCTGTTTTTGCCGGGTAGAGCTTCGAGAGCTCAGCCGCGATCTTCGCGCCGGTAGACTCGGCCGGCTTGCCGAGCCGGATGAAGACCAGGGAGTAGGCCCGCAGCAGGTTGATCAGCTGGGTCTCATCGAGCGAGCTTGCCTTGATGTTGCGCAGCGCCGCCAGGAGCCTGGGGCGGATCTCGGCTTTTCCATGCCGCGCCAGTGCGATGGCACCCTGGATCAGGGCGATGTCGTTGATCTCGCCAATAACCTTGTCCTGCCAGGAAGCGACCGGCTGGTGCTCGACGGCGATTCTCGCCGCGTAGCGCAGGTAGCGGTCAGAGCTCGAGAGATGAGGCCAGGCAGCCTTGAGGGCCGCGGGGTCCTGTTTGCCGTGATATTTTTCGAGTTCCTTGCGCTGGGCCCGAAGTTTCGCCGACTCAGGAGATGTCTTCGCGGCGCCGCCCTTGTCGTTTCCGGTATAGGTGACCCGGTAGAGTCCGGACTGGGTACGCCTTCCGCCGATGGAAACATAGAGGGCCTTGTCCTTCGGGTTGACGATGACGTCGGTGAGGGGAAAGGGCGCTCCGGCGATGAACTGCTCGAGCTCGCCGGTGTAGGTGCCGCCGTCCGGGGTCATGTGGACCGCGTAGAGTTTCCCATAGGACCAGTCGCAGATGTAGAGGGCCTCCTGGTATTTCGCCGGGAAGTCGGCGCCGTAGCCGAAGCCGATTCCCGTCGGCGAGCCGGGGCCGACGTCGACGACCCTGCCGAGGCTGTCGGGGTAGTAGGTCGGCCATTTGCCCGTACCCGAGCGCCAGCCGAATTCACTGCCACTGATGACGTGGTTGATCCGGGTGGGGCGGTACCACGGCGTGCCAACATCCCATTCCATGTCCGCATCGTAGGTGAAG
>DODI01000048.1:0-6235 GCA_003509045.1 Planctomycetota bacterium
GCGGTCGACGGCAACCTGTCGAACTGGAACAGGATGATGAGCATCGCCAATTCAGGAGTCTCATCGGAAGCAGGCTACGCCAGGATCCGTGAGCTGCTCGACGTCGACAACCTCATCGACTACATGTTGCTCAACTTCTACCTCGGCAACGATGACTGGGATGGACACAATTGGTACGCCGGCAGCAAGCGCGAAGGCGGCCCGGGCTACCAGTTCTTCTGCTGGGACTCCGAGCTCATCATCTCGCGCCACCAGAACAACCCGCCGCCGCCCCAGCCTGACCTCGACATCATCCTCAACCGCGACCGCACCGGACTCAACAACAACAACAAGCCAACACGGCTCTACAATGCGCTGCGGGCCAACCCCGAGTTTCGCCTGCGCTTTGCAGACAGGGTTCGCAAGCACTTCTACAACGATGGAGCGCTGAGCACGGACAAGGTGCTGGCGAGGTGGCTTACACGCCGGGACCAGGTCTGGCGCGCGGTCGTCGCCGAATCGGCGCGCTGGGGTGATTTCCGCCGTGATGTCCTGCAGGGCTCCGGCTCCAAGGACCAATACGACCTCTTCCACCGCAACCAGCACTACGTCGCCTACCAGGAGTGGCTGCTGAACACGTATTTCCCACGACGCAGGAACATCTTCCTCGCTCAACTTGCCCGACGCGAGCTGGTTGCAGAGCTCTCGCCGCCGGCTCTCGAACCCCACGGCGGAACCATTCCCGCTGGCGGCGGCGGACTGGAGGTCGACATCAGCGTCAATGCCGGCACGATCTACTTCACCGCGGATGGAAGCGACCCACGCCTCGAGGGAGGCGCAGTCTCTCCTGCGGCTTCAAGATACAGCGATCCCCTGACCCTCGCGGGAACCACCACCCTCAAGGCCAGGGTGCTGAGACGGGGCAACTGGAGCTCCCTCACCGAGGCGCAATACACCGCCGACCTCTCCCCCCTGAGAATAACAGAGCTCATGTACCATCCGCGCCCGGAGGAAGATGAGGGCGACCACGATCCGGGTGATTTTGAGTTCATCGAATTGTGGAATTCTTCACCCGCGGCGCTCGACCTGACCGGAGCGAGTATCGAGGGCGGCATCCGCTTTGACTTCTCCGGCGGCGGCGCGACGAGCCTGCAGCCCGGTGAGCGCCTGGTGATCGTCGAGAACCTCGAGGCGTTCGCCTCGCGCTACGACCTCGAAAGGATCCTTGTTGCCGGAGAGTTCTCCGGCAACCTGTCCAACGGCGGCGAAACCTTCTCGCTGACCGACTCGAGTGGAGCCGAGACCCTCAGGATCAGCTACAACGACAGCTGGCATCCGGAGACCGACGGCGGTGGCCCCTCCCTGCAGCTCGTCGACCCACTCACCGAAGGCAAAGCCCTTCGCTCACCTGGCGCCTGGCGGCCCAGCAGCGTCAGCGACGGCACCCCGGGCCTCCCAGACCCGGGCGCCCCTCTGGGCGGCCTCCAGGTCCCCGGAGACCTGAACCAGGACGGCGGCATGGACATCTCCGACTCGATCGCCCTGCTCGGTCATCTCTTCCTCGGCAGTCCCGCCAGGCTGCCATGTCAGGATGGCAACATCGGAGACCCGGCGAACCTCACCCTGCTTGACGTCAACGGAGATGACGAGCTCAACCTCACCGACGCGATCCATTCCCTGGCCTATCTCTTTATGGGGGGCGCGCCTCCGGCTCTTGGAACCGAGTGTCTTCCCATCGCGGGCTGCTCCAATGCCTGCGCCGGCGGGCAGGGCCTATAAACCGGATGATGAGGAAATAGGTTGCTTCAGGCAGACAGTTGATAAAGATTTAAATCTCTGGAGACCGTCGCAACCAGCCGCCAAAGTGAACTCGCGTAAACAAAATGGATAATATTTTTTATATCACCCTGATCTTCGTCTTTGGAGCGGCCCTGATCAGCTTTGTCATCCAGCGCTGGGCGCTCGATCGCTGCCTGAAACACTTCAGCAACTTCCACGTCAGCATTGAGCAGGAGGGCCAGGATCCGGTCTGGGGTGAGCTGACGGTCTATCCGGGAGGCATCGAGGTCATCTATTCGGAGGCCCGCGCGGATGACACCGGCAATGCCGAGATGAGCTACATTGTCTTTGAAAACCAGATGGGCAAGATCCTCGCGATCGAACGCTACCACGAAGAGCTCGATGAGGAAGACAAGACCCGAAGGCTCAAAGACGTCAACGCCCTGAAAAAGCGAGGCCTCATCAAGAAGCTCGCCCGCGGGCTACGCAATCTCTCCAACGCTTTCAAGGATGCCATCAGCCAGTCGATGGGACTGGTCGTCGCCCAGACCAGGGGTAAAGCATCCTCATCGCTCGCCAAGAGTCAGGACGCGGGCATCAAGAAGATCGGAGAGGAGGCTCTGGGCGCCGTGAGCAACCGCTTCGAGCCGATCCTCGAACGCTATATCGGCTCCAGGGTCATCGTTGAGTCGAAAAACGGTGACGAGACCTGCCGCCATCTGGGCATCCTCAAAGAGTACTCGAGCAATTGGATCGAGCTGCTGGAGTGCACTGAAAAACACGAAACCTACTTCCTTGTTTCTGACAGCGAGAGGCTGCGCCTGAACCGTGACATCGACTTCTTCATGAAGTGGACGCCCGAGCAGAAAAAAGGCCGCAGAAAGTTCAAGAGCATCTTCCAGTGCAGGATCCGGAACTTCGGCGACAAGCCGATCAGGATCTGTCGGTTTGAGAAGGAAGACTACGAACACAAGATCGAGATCGAGATTCTCCCGGGAGCGGATGCCGATTTTAAGGTAAAAGATCTTCCCCCCGAGTTCTTCTCCGGAAACCTTCATCCCGAGACCGAACAGGCAATGATCCTTGAATCCCCGCACAGGGGAGAACACCAGGAAAGCGCCGAGAGCTGGCTCCCGGAGATCAACCTCGTGATCGAGGGAGAGCGGGTCCTGGATCTCTGTCTGCCGCGCTCAAGGGCCATTCTGCGCCACGGGGGCCCCGCGGCCTGACACCGTTTTTCCCTCCCGGTCCGGTTTCCCCCGAGCGAGTGAACTTGCGTGTCATCGAAGCGCCTGCTATCTTCTCCGGCGAGGCTTCGCCGAGGCGAAGGCGGCCGAATGGAATTTCAGGAGCGCGCCAGTAGCTCAGCTGGATAGAGCACCGGATTTCTAATCCGGTGGTCGGGGGTTCAAGTCCTCCCTGGCGCGCCATTTTATTCCCTTCGCCAGCGCTGTACGGCATTCTCAGGCGACCTGGGATAATTCTTATTCGCTGCTTCAATCCCGGAGTTTGAGGCTGGAAAATAGCAGGGGGGGATCTGTCCGTTACAGCTCCCGAATCCGAGTGAAACCAACGAGCAGTTGTATGTTCAAAACAAAACCCAGATGTCTTGCCGCGGCCTTTCTCTTTCTCTTCTTTCCCTGCACCGCGCGGGCGGAAAACGTCGCCCACTGGGATCTCGATGGCGACCTCTCCTCCTCCTCGGATGCCGAAGATCTCATCCTTTCCGCCTTCCCCGGGATCGACCCTTCCATTCGGTTCGCCTCAGCCGATATCGACGGGACTGAAATAACCTATGCCGTGGTTGGCGATGGCAACGCGCTGACAGCGCGGCACGGTCTCAACGCCAACGGCGGAGGCTCCTACCTCAACAGCTACACCCTGGTCATGGATGTAAGGTTCCCCGAAACAGGCGATTGGATCTCGCTCTACCAGACCAACTCCTGCCAGAACGAGAACGGCTCGACGGCACCTCTCGCCTGCGGCAATGATGGAGACTGGTTCCTGAGGGGAGATGGAGCCATCGGAATCAGCGGCAACTACAGCGGCTCCATCACGGCGAACAGGTGGCACCGCCTGGCGCTCGTGGTCGACAGCGCCTCGGGAGCCTACATCAGCTACATCGATGGAGCCGAGGTGCAGCGAAATGCCGGTGCGGTAGCCGTAGATGGACGATTCAGCATCTACCCGGCCGGCGGCCCGGTGGACTGGTTCCTCCTCTTTGCCGATGAATCCGGCGGAGCAGGAGCTCCCCAGGAGATGGGAACGGTCCATCTAGACGCGGTACAGCTCCGCGACGCGGCTCTCTGCCCGGCGGAAATCGCTCTGCTCGGGGGGATCTCCGATGGACCTCTTGACACCGAACCGGTCGCAGGCGAGGAATGCGCCGTAGAGCCCCCTGCCGGCGACCCCGGCATCAAGGAGGGGCCCTACCTGCAGTGGGTCACCCCGGGTGAGATCACCATCATGTGGGAGACCCTCTCCGAGGCCAGCGGTACGGTTCGTTATCGCCGCGATGGCGAAGACTGGCAGGAGGCCTCGCATCCCGGCGTAAGCCTAATCCACGAGGTGAGGCTCGAAGGTCTCTCAGCGGGAGAGGAGTTTGAATACCTCGTCCGCTCAGAGGCCGGAGGCGAGCTCATCGAGAGCGCGCCCGAGACCTTTACAACAGCGCCGGAAGATCAGACCTCGATGCGCTTCACCGTCTGGGGAGACAACCAGGCAAATCCTTCGGTCTTTGGCGAGATATCGAGGCTGATGGCGGCCGACGAACCTGACATCGCCGTAGGACTCGGTGATGTCGTTGACAACGGAAATGTCTACGCCTCGTGGGGAGTGGAGTTTCTCTCTCCCCTGCAGCCGCTGTCGAAGAACATCCCCTTCTACACGGCGATCGGCAACCACGAGAGGAACTCGCACTGGTTCTACGACTACCTGGCCCAGCCCGGCAATGAGCACTGGTTCTCCTTTGACTACGCCGGCTGCCACTTCGTCATCTTCGACTCAAACTTCCCCTTCATGCCCGGCAGCGAGCAATACCAGTGGCTCTACAATGATCTCTTCTCAGATGCCGCCCAGAACGCCAACTGGCTGCTGGTATTCCACCACCACCCAGCCTACTCAGAGATCTACGAGGAGACAGTCTACGCCCAGCTTCGCATGCATGTCGTTCCACTCCTGGAGACGGCGGGAGTCGACGTGGACTTCACCGGACACATCCACGATTACGAACGCGGGATCTTCACGCCTCCCGATACCGGGCGCAGGATCGCCTACATCCAGACCTCCGGAGCCGGTGGACGGCTCTGGGAAGACGAATTCGATGGCGAGTGGGACCAGATCCAGCGCGTCGTCCAATACGTCCATCACTACGTACGCGTCGATGTGACAGAGGACACCCTGGTCATCAACGCAATTGACAGGGAGGGAGATTCCTTTGACTCCATCCGTCTGAACCGCATGCCTCGTACGGGCGAAGCTCCCGAACCTCCCCCGCCAATCAACATTCCCCCTGAGCAGCCCTCGGGAGCGGCCATCACCCAATGGGATTTCACCGGAGGTGACCTGGATGCATCGAGAGGCTTCGGCTCCCTGCAATACAGCGATGGTCCCAATGGCGCCACCTCGGCCGCGACGGAATTCGGGTCGACCTCCGACTTCGATATTGCCCCGATTGACGGCGAGGAGGCCCAGGTCATGAAATTCCCCAAGGCGGCGGAAAACTCCATGGGGTTCCTCGTAACCCACGGAGCCGTTCCAAATGGCGCCGGGAATTATGTCAATGACTACAGCCTGGTCTTCGACATCCTGGTCCCATCGAGTTCCTTTGCCGCCGACGGCTGGCTGTCGCTACTGAACACGAACGCATCGAACTCCAACGATGGAGATCTGTTTGTCAACCTGCAGACCGGCGGCATAGGAATCAGCGGCAGCTACAGCGGCATTATCCAGGCCGACACCTGGCACCGGATGGCCTTCGTCTTCTCCCTGGAGGGTGGGTCCATCATTCTCCACAAATACATCGATGGACAGGAGGTGGGCGAACAGAGCCTCGGAGCCGCGGATGGCCGCTGGGCGATGTACTCGCGCAACGATGCCACCCCCTTCTTCTACACCCTGACGGACGACAATGGACAGACCAGCGGCGGCTACCTGTCGAGCTTCCTCTTCATTGACGGCGCCCTGAACGCGGAGGAGATTGGCGCGCTTGGCCCGCCGGACGCTGATGGGATCCTCGAGGTAGAGGCCGGCTGCGGAGCTGACTGCCCGCCCGTCTTTTTGCGCGGAATGGTAGAAGGGGCTGCCGGACCCGGTATCAGCGACGCTGTCTTCATCCTCAACTACCTATTCACAGGCGGAGGAGCCCCCGGCTGCATGAAGGCTGCCGACGTCAACGACACTGGGGTGGTAGATCTTACCGACGCCGTCTATCTGCTGAACTACCTCTTCATAGGCGGGGCCGCCCCGGCCGAGCCGG
>DODI01000048.1:6558-8258 GCA_003509045.1 Planctomycetota bacterium
GAGCCGGTCGAATGCGGGGAAGACCCGACTGAGGACGAGCTGAGCTGCGAAACACCAACGGCAGCCTGTCAGTAGGTTTCCCGGGTGGCGCTCATTCCAGTTCGACGCTGGCGAAGCCCTCGGAAAATTCGAAGGCCCGAAGAAAGCGGGGCTGGATCACCACCTTGCCCTCACGGTTCACGTAGCCGACCTTACGGTTCCTGATAATGGGCGCGAGACCTCCAGAATAGGTCATCAGCCAATCCTGCCCCATCCGCAACAGGACCTTTCCGTCCGGGCCGATACAGGACCAGCCCTTCTCGTTCTGTACGCTCGCCATCCCCTCGGAGAAATCATACGCAGCGAAATAGCTTGGTGGAACCAGCCGTTTACCGGAGCGGTCGATAAACCCCCAGCGCGTCTTGACGCGGATTCGCGCCAGGCCATGTCTGAAATCAAACGCCCTGCTCACCCCCTCCAGGGGTCCGATGACAACCTTACCGGTATTGTCGATGTAGGCTATGCGCCCATCGAGAAGGACCCGCGCCCGGCCCTGGTGAAAATCGTAGGCCTTTTCAAAACGAGGCGCGATGGCGAGCTTGCCGGCCCGATCGACATAGCCGAGCTTGCCGCCAAGACCCACCGAGGCGAGCCCCTCGCTGAACCTTCCGGCCGATGAATATTTCGCGGAAATCACCATCTTTCCCTCGCCATCGATATAGCCGAAGCCTCTCTCGATGCCGACGGCAGCCAGGCCGGAGCTGAAATCTCCACCGGCCCGGTATTTCCCCTTGATGACCAGCCGGCCGCGATTGTCGATATAGCCGTTCCCTTCAGCTGATTCGACCCAGGCCTTCCCCTCGGAAAAATGCCGCGCCCAGTCAAACCGGGCTGGAATCGCCATCTTCCCCTTAAGGTCAAGGTAGCCGTATTTGTACACCTTGTTTTCGTGAAGACGAACCCGGGCAAAACCTCCCGCGAAGCTGCCCGCCTCGTGCAGCACCCGGCTGGTAATGAGTACCTGGCCGGTCTTGTCGATATAGCCGATGCTGCCGCGCTTGCGCTCGTGGGCGAAAAGCGCCGCGCAGGCCGGCAGCGCCGCGAGAATCAGCAAGGCAGCGAAACGTTTTTTTCTTTCCGCGTGGATCATGATGATATTTGTCCCCGAGACAATTGTACCTCCTGCCCACCCGTTAAGCTGACGTCTTCCCCCCGGATATCCGAAAACACCTCGATCTGTCTTGCAATCAGCGGCCCGCTTACAGAAAATCCAAGGCTCACTCAACCTGCCGGGCTTCCATTGTTTTCCCGGAAGCCGTTCGGCCCACCAACGGGAGCTTTACGAAAATGAGCGACAAGAAAATGAAGGTATCGATCATCGGACTTGGCTTCGGAGCCGAGTTCATACCCATCTACCAGGCCCACGCAAACGCTGAGATTCACTCGATCTGCCAGAGGACCGAGTCTAAGCTCAACGAGATCGGCGAGCAGTTCAACATCGAGCGGCGCCACACGAGCTACGATGAGGTGCTGTCCGACCCCGAGGTCGATTTCGTCCACATCAACAGCCCGATCCCGGATCACGCGCCCATGTCCATCGCCGCTCTCAAGGCCGGCAAACACGTGATGTGCACTGTTCCGATGGCGACCACGCTCGAAGAATGCCGCGAGATCTGTGAGCTGGTCAAGGAAACCGGCCTCAAGTACATGATGGCCGAGAC
>DODI01000332.1:0-2334 GCA_003509045.1 Planctomycetota bacterium
GCTTCCACCTCCGCGACCTCCCCCCGGGCAGCTACGACCTCCATGTGCTTCAGCAGGGAAAGGTGATCGGTAAGCTCGAGCGGATCACCATTCGTCCGGGCGAGGAGACCGGCCCGGTCGGCATCACGGGGCTGGAGTGATCACCTCAACGGAATCTGGCAACCGATCATCAGGGACAGGCCGCCGCGTTCGGGCAATTCAATCGGTCTCCCATCCGTCCCCCTGTCGACCTCGGTGAATCCCGGGGTGGCCATCGCCGCCAGGTCAAAAGAAACATCCGCCAGGCTGAAGCCAAGGCCAAAATGAAAAGCGGCGTCTTCCCCCCCGGCAAGATTCTTCGACATCCCGCCTCTCAGGAAGACATTCTCCCAGCCAGGGAGCGAATACTCGAACCCGGCGGCAAGGTGCTGTGAATCGTAGCCGGGAAGAGCATCGGTGTGGTTCCTCGTCAGGTCGAGATCCGCCGCCAGCACCAGCCCGGGGGACAGGTCATAGACCCCCACCCCCATGCGAACCTGCGGGTCGAGCTCGTAGTCGCCCGCCCGGGCGAAATCAAAACTCGGACTGTTGAGATTCCTCCCCACCACCCCCAGGGACAGCCAGTCAAGGGGCTGGGCCAGCAGGCCGAGATCGAAACCTATATTCATCGAGGTCTCCTCTCTCGCCTCCGTCAGCAGGTCGCCACCGACGCCCTCGAAATCCTCGAGCGACGAGAGGGCGAAAGGTGAGAAAAAGGTCCTGGCGTTCATCACCTTGAAGCTCGCGCCGATGGAGATGGTGTCCAGCGGCGAAGAGTCGAACCAGTCCTTGAGCGGCTGCGAATAGCTGGCAACGTATTCCGTCACGAAAATCCCGCTGACCTCGACGCCACTCTGGTTGGCTGTTATGAATTCGCCGGAGGAGCCCGCGGCGCTGTCGCTGGTCGCCTCGAGAATATCCTCGACCATCCCCCGGAAGCCGGTGGAGTTAAGATCGACCCCCGCCTGCTCGGCCAGGAAGACGAGGTGATCCGCCTGGGGGCGGCCGAGAAGGCCCGCCTTCACCAGGTCGTTGGCCAGCGAGAGGCCCGCCGGGGTAACCGGCCTGCCCTCGCCAGGAGGCAGGAAGCCCTCGATCCCCTGGTTTCCCAGGGCCAGGTTTCTGCGGTCCAGCCTGGTGACAGCGCCCGCGCTGTAGAGGCCAAGACTGTTGAAGGCGAATCGGTCAAGACGCAGACCGAGCCCCATGCTCACATCTGCCAGGAAACCGTTACCGCTGCCCTCGAGCTCGGGCAGCTCCTCGGCCAGGCTCAGCAGGCCCCTCACCTGCTCGCTCGTCAAGGGCCTGCCCGCGGCCAGCCGGTCTTCGATCGCGCGGAAATCGGCTTCCCCGGTGAGCTCGACCACCTCGTCCAGTTGCCGCAAAGCGTTGCGGGAGGCCGCCCCCATGACCGCGAGAGGGAGGGCGAGTTCGAAGAAACCGGAGGATTCCGGCGTCAAGGGAGGACAAAGCGCCGCCGGGTTCCAGTAGGTGCTCAACACCCCACGGGTCACCGCGACGCCGGCGCCGCCCATGCCCATGGCGCGGGAGCCGACTAGGTGGAACTCCTCCGCTGTCAAGCTAAGTGAAAAGCTCAACAATAAAGCGAAAAATGAGAACGCGGTATTTCCTCGTTTCATGTGCCCGTCTTCCTCTATGACCCTCTATAGATCATCGGAAAGAAGCGGACGGCGCCTTGAACAAACACCCACCCCCGGAGCTGTCAGGGCTTATCGGTTGATCCCGGTGGCGATAAAGAGAACCAGGCTCCCGTAATCAGGACTCGAAGAAGCTCCTGACGCTGGTGGCTCCCCGGCCTGAGGATTCCTGGGCCATCCTCTCAACGAACTCATCGAGGGGCATGGCGCCGAGGTTGTCCTGGATTCCCCTGGAGCGAACGCTAACCTCGCGTTTTTCCGCATCCCGGGGACCGACGATGAGCAGGTAGGGAACCTTCTCCTCCGCCCCCACCTTGATCTTCGCCTGGATCCGCTCATCGGACTCATCGAGAGTGACCCGAACCCCGGCGGCGAGGAGGGCCGAGTGAACCTCGCCGGCATAGTCGTTGGATTTCTCGCTGATCGGCAGGACCCTGACCTGCTCAGGCGAGAGCCAGGACGGGAAGGAGCCGGCGAAGTGCTCGATGAGGACGCCGACGAACCTCTCCATCGATCCGAAGGGTGCCCGGTGGATCATCACCGGACGATGGGGCTTGTTGTCGGAACCGATGTAGCTCAGATCAAAACGCTCGGGGAGATTATAGTCAACCTGGACCGTGCCGAGCTGCCACTCCCTGCCGATGACGTCCTTGACCAC
>DODI01000332.1:2729-10507 GCA_003509045.1 Planctomycetota bacterium
GCGCTCGCGGCGGCCCGGCAGGCCTCCTCCGCCTTGTCCCAATTCTCCGCATCCCCGGTGTACTTGCTCGAATCCACATCCCGGAGGCCGACCCGGACCCTGTAGTCCTCCATCCCGAGGGTGGTGAAGATCGTCTTGACGATCGCCAGGCAACCCATGATCTCATCGGCGACCTGCTCCTCGGTGCAGAACAGGTGGGCGTCATCCTGGGTGAAGCCGCGCACCCTGGTCATGCCGGAGATCTCTCCTGATTGCTCCCAGCGATACACCGTCCCGAACTCGGCCAGCCGAACAGGAAGATCCTTGTACGATCTCGGCTCGCTGTCGAAGATCTTGATGTGATGCGGACAGTTCATCGGCTTGAGCAGGTAGCCTGTAAGCTCCCCGGAATCAAGCCGGTTGGCGAGATCAGAACAGCTGCACCCCTCCTCAGCGAGAGCGCTCAGGGCATCCGGCGAGATGATGGGTGGATACTGGGACTGGCGATAATAGGGAAAGTGCCCCGAGGTCCGGTAGAGATCCAGCTTGCCGATATGCGGCGTGAAAACCTGCGAGTAGCCCTGCTTGCGCAGCTCCTCGCCGATGAAATCCTGCAGCTCCTGGCGGATCACCGAGCCCCTGGGAGTCCAGAGTATGAGCCCCTGCCCGACCGTCTCATCGATATGGAAGAGACGCATGTTCCGGCCTATGACCCGGTGATCTCTCTTCCTGGCCTCCTCGAGCCGGGCGAGATGGCGGTTGAGCTCCTTCTTCTTGTAGAACGCGGCCCCGTAGACCCTGGTCAGCTTGTCCGAGGTCTCGTCTCCATGCCAGTAGGACGAGGCCACCGACATGACCTTGAAGCCGCCGATTCGGCCGGTGGAAGGAATGTGGGGACCGCGGCAGAGGTCCTCCCAGTTCTTACCGGGCTCCCCGGTCGCATAGAAAGAAAGCGCCGCCTCCGAATCGGTCTCCAGGGCGCGCTGGGCGTTATCAAGCTTGTACTTGTTGCCCTCATCCTCCAGCTTTCCGATGCCCTCGGCACCGACGACTTCGTAGCGACAGAAGGGACGATCCTCCTTGATGATGGCTGCCATCTCTTTCTCGATCGCCTCGAAATCCTCACTCGATACCGGACGGTCGGCAGGCACGGCCATGTCGTAGTAGAAGCCCTGGTCTACAGGAGGCCCGTAGACCAGCTCGACTCCCTCAAACACCCGCTGGATCGCCTCCGCCATGACATGGGCGCAGGAGTGCCGCAGCAGGTATAGAGCATCCGGGTCAGGCTCTCCCTCCCGGTCATTCGGGGTGACGATCGAGAGCGAGCAGTCCTCCGCAAGTTCAGTGGAGAGATCGCTCAGGACGCCGTCGATCTTGCAGCCAAGAGCCTGCTGCGCGAGGCGGGCGCCAATATCGCCAGCGACCTCGAGCGCCGTAACCGGAGCGTCGTAGCTCAGTTCCGTTCCATCTGGAAGAGTGACGATTGGCATGAGAGGTTGTCCGGCAGCCCGCCCGGCAGCGCCGTTGACTCGTGGCCGAAGGCTGCTCCATACTGTGTACTCAAAGACGCTTGAGTACCTTTAGCTTACTCCGCGATAAAAAGCTACCTTCTGTAGCGAATCCCCTTGGATCAATAGATGGATTTCTCCAGGTGTCACTGCCAAAAATCCTCATAGACATACCGCTGCCGGACTTCCTGCTGGAGACCCTGGAGCCTCACTGCGAGATCCTCTCCTGGAGCCTTCTCGATGAGCCGGACAGCGCGCCCCTGGCCTCGGTCCGGGGAATCTACACCTACGGCCACGACGAAATAGGCGGCGAGCTTCTCGATCGCCTGCCGAACCTCCTGGTGGTGAGCAATTTCGGAGTTGGCGTCGATCATATCGACGTCAGAGCCTGCGCGGCCCGCGGCATCGCCGTAGGCAATACGCCGGGCGCCGTCGATGGGGTCACCGCCGACATGACCATGGCCCTCCTGCTGGCCGCGGCGCGCAATGTCGTGACCGGGGACCGTTTCGCCCGGAGCCCCGGCTTCACCCGCTACGATCCCAGCGAGCTCCCGGGGCTCGAGGTCCACGGCAGCACGCTGGGCATCATCGGTATGGGCAGAATCGGCAAAGAGGTTGCCCGTCGCGCCCGCGGCTTCGATATGCGAATCCTCTACCACAACCCCAACCGCGTTCTGGAGAGCGAGGAGACCCTTGCGGTAGAGTACTCCGAATTCGACAGGCTCCTGCGAGAGGCGCACTTCGTCTCGCTGAACGTACCGCTCACAGAAGAAACCGTGGGACTCATCGGAGAATCGGAGCTGCGGCTGATGCGAGAGGACTCCATCCTCATCAATGCCGCCCGAGGACCGGTCGTTGATTCGGCCGCCCTGCACACCGCCCTCACTGAGGGCTGGATTGCAGGCGCCGCGCTCGACGTAACCGAGCCGGAGCCCCTGCCGCGAGACCATCCCCTGCTTGAGCTGACCAACCTGGTGCTGACGCCCCATACCGGCAGCGCCACCCTGCGCTCGCGGCTCAGGATGGGCGAGATGGCCCGGGACAACCTGGTCGCCGGCATCGAGGAGCGGACCCTGCCGAACCAGGTTCACGAATAAGGCGCGCTCGACCTCGGCTCCCATCCCGGCGTCTCCACTCCGTCATTTTTTCTGGTAATTCAGCGGAAGCGGCAGAAAAATGGCGTCGGATTCCATGTGTCCCCCCACTCAAACAAGCAGGCCGATGTTCATACGTCTCAAGACCCGACTCCTTTCTCCAGGCCAACTGGCCCGCTGCCGGCGGCCGACCATCCTGGCTCTGTGGGCGCTGTTGCCCATCGGCGTGTCGGCGGCAGGCCCCCACTCGGCGGCCTCAGTCGAAAGAGCCATCGGCAAGGAAGAAGATAAAGAAGCCGCCCTTGATACGGTCTACCGAAAACCATCGGCGGTCCGCCTGGAGCGGGACTCCACCAACCCGATCTTCGCCAGGAAATACAAGGGTACGATTCTCGATATCACGAGCCGGGTCGTGGTCATCGACAGCTGGCGAGGCAAGAGCTTCATTCCGCGCGCGGAGGTGGAGGAGATCAAGCGCGCCGGAGATGCCAAGGCCATCACGCTCTTCGAAAAATACCGCAAGCGCGCCAGGAGCCTGGAGGACTGGGTCAAGCTGGAGGCCTTCGCCAGCAAGCAGGAGCTGATTCCAGAACGCAGGACGTGCATTCGCCGCCTCCTGGAAAAGGACCCCTCCAACCTTGAATACCATCTCTTCCTTGGCGAGGCCCGGGAAGGAGCGCGCTGGCTCAGGGAGGAGCAGGTCGAGACGATCCTCGCGCGCGGCTACGAGCTTGTCGAAGGCAAGCTGGAGAAGAAGCCCGCGGTCAAAAAAAAGAAGACGTCTGACTTCTGGAAGAGACGGCAATCGAAAAAGATCAAGGAGGTCGACCACCTCAAGCAGGCCCTGGAAAAAAAGAACGCCCACTCCCTGTGGATGCTCATCTCCAGGAGCGGGCTGATCACCCTGCCGACCTCAAAGCCCTACGAACGAACCAACCTGCGGGCGACGCAGGACCTGATCGACCTGATCGACGCCCGCGGTAACTACCAGTGGCGCCTGAACACCTTCCTGGCCGAATACGGCATCCCGATCGACTGGAGCGCCATCAACCTGAACAAGGTGGAGAGCTTCAGAAAAAGGCACCCCGGCTCGATCCACCACGAGACGAAGTACTATCACATCCTCTCAACCTGCGACGAGAAGACGATCAAGGACCTGGGCAGGAAGATGGACCTCGTCACCAAACAGATCTACCAGGACCTGTTCAAATTCGATGAGAAGATACCGTACAAATACATTCTCCGCTTCTACCGCGACGGCGGAGAATACCATAAGAGCGGAGGCCCCCGGATGGCCGGCGCCCATTACGAACCCGGCAGCAAGGAGCTCGTCGGCTACAAACATACCGATCGGGAATCGCAGGGCAGGGACCCCTTCTACAGCCTCTACCACGAGGGCTGGCACCAGTACTTCGATTTCTACATCCCCAACGCTCCGCGCTGGTTCGATGAAGGCTTCGCCGAGGTGATCTCCCCGCTGATCATCAAGGGCAGCAAGGCGAAGATGAACACCTTCAATGTCGGGCGCAGCAACGTGCTCAAGGCCTATCTTCGCCGGGGACGCATCCTTCCCCTCAGCAAGCTCATCCGCCTGAAGCACCACGAGTTCTACAGGCCGGACGTGGTCGGCATCGCCTACGCCCAGGCCTGGTCCTTCGTTCACTTCCTCATCAACTTCAAACATCCCAACCCCGGCACCCAGAAAAAAGTGCGCGCGTTCTACAAGGACTACTTCTGGGAGCTGCACAAGGGAACCGACCCGGTCGAGGCCTGCGACATCGTCTTCAAGGATGTCCAGTTCGACACGTTAGAAAAGGCCTGGCTCAAATCCATTCACAAGCAGAGGTGAACCGGAACCGGGATCCCTGGAAACTCAGAAATCGAACGTATAGCCGAACGTCAGCAGGTAGTTCGTGTCAGAGCGGCCGAAGCCCGGGGAAGGTGAATTGTCCCAGCGCCAGTTGACCTGCAGGGTGGATACGAAGTTCTCGTAGATCGAGACCCGGATGCCGGTCTCTGTCGTCACGTAGAAATCATCCATATCCGCGAGACTGGGATATCCCTCGTGATGATGGAAAAGCGAGAGCCTCGGCAGGATCTTCCAGTCCATATTGATGGCCCATTTCGCGGCCAGGTAGGATTTGTCCTCCGCCTGGATGAAAGCTTCATCAACAGAGGAAAGCCCGAGCTCGCCGTAGGCGGCAAGGCCCTTGAGGTAAACCGACTCCAGGTCTCCCGTCTCGATGAACTGGTAGCCCGGTCCAAAGGCAACAGCTGTCCTGAGATCCAGATCCTGGAAGCTGTCCTCCTCCGCCAGGAGACTGCCGAACAGGAACAGCTTCTCGGTAATGAAATAGTCGTACTTCAATCGCGCCTTGCTGTTGCGGGCTGTCAGCCCGCCGAGGTCCTCTGCATAATTGTAGGCGAGACCGGCCGACAGACGCTGGTTGTCGAAGCGTCCCTCCAGGTCCGCGTTGAAGATGGCTGATTTTGTCCGCGTGTTCCCATCTGACGCGCCGCCGCCAAAATTGATGGCTCCCTTGGTCGACAGTTTCTTCCCGACCGCGGAAACCTTGATCGTCTTGATGCTGTCCAGCTCGACCGCGACCCTGCGGCCGGTTCCCTCGAGAACCAGCTCGAGCTTTCCATCCTCGGGACTGCTGGCCGTGGCCGGATGTACGGCTCCCCCCTTCAGCTCAAAGCGGAGGGCGCGGGAGACCTCCAGCCGGGCGACCTTTTCCAGCTCGATGTCGATCGTTCCGGAGAAGTCCGTCTTGAACTGGAGCTTACCGTCCTCCAGGGACAGAACCTCGCCGCGGATCACGCTTCCGTCCTTGAGGATGACGCGATCTCCCTCCTGTGCGGAAAGAGAACTCGTCACCAGAAAAAAGAACAGAGCCAGTGTTGAAGAACGCATACTGAAAATCACCTGGAATCGTTTCATCTGATCTGGGCGGGGTCGAATCGGCAACAACCGCCTCTCCCGGTCAATTATGGAAGGAGTAAGCTCCCGGTTCCAATTGGTAATGCTGGACCATGAAAAGTTTTCCGCATATAAAGTTGAACTTTGAATCACTCCTGGAGCATGAGCTTTGATAGTCGGCGTACCTCAAGAAATAATACCTGGAGAGAAAAGAGTCGCCCTCGTTCCCGCGGGTGTCGAAAAGCTCATCGAGGCGAACCTCGAGGTCCTGGTCCAGAGCGGCGCTGGCGAGAAGGCCGGCTACAGTGACCAGAGCTACGAGAAGGCGGGCGCCAGCATCGAAGCTGATGCGGCCGGGCTCTACAGCCGCGCCGACATCGTCCTCAAGGTACGGGAGCCTGCCGCCGACTCAGGCTCCGGAGAAGGCGAGGTCGAGTCCTTCAGGAAGAACACCACGCTGATCTCCTTCATCTTCCCCGCCAGCAATCCTGAAATCGTCAAGCGGCTTGAAGAAAAAAGCATCCGCTGCTTCGCCATGGAGCTGATGCCGCGGATCACCCGCGCCCAGAGCATGGATGCGCTGAGCTCGATGAGCTCCATCGCCGGCTACCAGGCCGTCCTGATCGCGGCTGAGACCCTGCCCAAGTTTTTCCCCATGCTCATGACCGCCGCCGGCACCATCACCCCGGCAAGGGTCCTTGTCCTCGGGGCGGGGGTCGCCGGCCTGCAGGCCATCGCCACCGCCAGGAGACTCGGCGCCGTGGTCGAAGCCTACGATATCCGGCCGGTCGTGAAAGAGCAGGTCGAGAGCCTCGGCGCGAAATTCATCGAGCTGGAGGTCGAGACCGAAGACGCCGAAGATTCCGGCGGCTACGCCACAGAACAGGGGGAAGAAACCCAGGAGAAGATCCGCAAGCTCCTGCTGGAGCGCATCGCCCAGTCCGACGCCGTTATCACCACAGCCCTCGTGCCGGGAAAAAAGGCGCCGCTGCTGATGACAAGGGAAATGGTCGAGGCCATGTCCGCTGGGGCCCTGGTCGTCGACCTGGCCGCGGAACAGGGCGGAAATTGCGAATTGACCGAACCGGGGAAAACCGTCGAGCACAACGGCGTCAAGATCATCGGACCTGTCGACCTGCCCTCGACCATGGCGGTTCACGCCAGCGATATGTACTCGCGCAATATCTCGACGTACCTCCTGCACCTGGTGAACGACGGCAAGCTGAACCTGGACCCCGAAGACGAGCTGGTCACCGGGCCGCGGGTTTCGGGAAAGATGGACCTGCCGGCTGAGGAAAAACCGGTTGCTGACGAGGAATCCGAACCAGAAACAGGAGAACCAACCGATGGCTGAACTGGTCACCGCGCTGACGGTATTCGCCCTGGCTGTATTTGTGGGCTTCGAGGTCATCACCAAGGTCCCCCCGACCCTGCACACCCCGCTGATGTCAGGCTCCAACGCGATCTCGGGAATCACCCTCATCGGCGCGATCATCGTCTGCCTGGTGGCGAGCTCGACGCTCACCCTGGTCCTCGGCTCGATCGCCGTAGCCCTGGCCACTGTCAACGTCGTCGGCGGCTTCCTCGTAACGCACCGCATGCTCGCCATGTTCAAGAGCAAGAAGAAGAGCTGAGCGTCTCATGGAAAATCTCCTCTACCTTCTCTCAGCCTGTCTCCTGATCATCGGCCTCAAGATGCTCGGCTCGCCGAAAACCGCCGTCAGGGGCAATGCCATCGGCGCGATCGGAATGCTGATCGCTGCCGGCGTGGCCCTGCTGCTCAGCAGGGATGCGGGCGGCGCCCCGCTTGAAATCTCCAGGGAGGCGTTGATCGCGATCGGTGTCGGGCTGGCAGCCGGGACCCTGGTCGGCATCATCGCCTCGCAGAAGGTGCAGATGACCGCCATACCCCAGATGGTCGCGCTCTTCAACGGTCTCGGAGGCGCGGCATCGGCCCTGGTCTCGACCATCGATCTGTTCAATAAAAAGGCCGGCTCCTCTGTCGAGCTGACCCTGAGCGTACCCGCCGCCCTCAGCGTTCTCATCGGCGGCGTCACCCTCACCGGCAGCGCCATCGCCTTCGCCAAGCTGCAGGGCCTGATCGGCGGCCGACCCCTGGTCTACCCGCTGCAGAAACCACTCAACCTGCTGCTGCTGCTGGGCGCGATCGCCTCCGGCTGCTGGCTCGCCGCTGAGCCCCTGGACCCGATGCCACTCTACTGCCTCGCGGGCAGCGCGGCGATTCTCGGAGTCCTCAGCGTACTGCCGATCGGC
>DODI01000437.1:0-6211 GCA_003509045.1 Planctomycetota bacterium
CGGGGGGGGTGGAAGTATCGGGTCCATCAGCTGCGGCATATCATCCAAGGGTGAGCCAAAATACCATTGGACCCGCCTCTCCTCGCCCATCACGACAGTACCCGGAACAACCGGCGTGACCATCACTCTTCGAGGCCGAGCCGGCAAGCCCATCTACTACGACTTCATAGAGCTCGAACGCGGGTACCCCGATCTTCGCTGACAACCGTTTTGTGTCCTCTGATTTGTGAAGCCTTGATTCCGGAGAAATCCGCTATGGCGGTATAGCGTCTCAGGCGACGGCGGTTTCGTCCTGAGAAGGGGCGCCGGCATCTTCGGCGAGCTCGTATTCGATGACCGCGAGGACGAGCTTGGCGCGGGAGGCGGCGACGTAGAGCTTCTTCGGGTTGAAGCGTTCGCTGCTTCGGTCGATGTCGCAGACGATGGCGATGTCGGATTCGAGTCCCTTGAATCGGTGGAGGGTTTCGATTAGGACTGAATTCGGCTTCTTCTTGCTGCCGAGCCGGACCAGTTCGTGGTTGCCGAGCTTGCCGGCCTGGTAGACAGGGCTTCGCTTGAGGGACATCCCGGTGAGAATTACGATTCGCTCCGGCGAGATGCCCTCCTCGTTGACATATCGATGGAGCAGCTTCCTCACGGCCTCTGCCATCAGCTTACCATCGGCCACCTTCTCTTCTTTTACCGGGACACCTTCCGGGGCATCTTCCCGGGTGACTGCGTTCTGTTCGAGCAGGCCTGAGCAGTATTCGGCGATTCGAACGGTGTTCCGGCAGTTATAGCTCAGCTTGACCGGGGTCAGTTCGAGGTCGCTGGAAAATTCGCCGTTGTAGATGTCTTGGTTCGGGTCATGGAAGACATAGAGATGACTGGAGTCCCTGTCTGCAAGAAGCCCCAGAATTGCAGCCCACCAGTGCTCCTTGAAGTCCTGCCCCTCATCGATGATGACCGCGTCGTAGCGCTTCTTCGGGGCAAGCTCCAGCGCCTTCATCAGCAACTCAGGGGCCTCGTCGCTCCAGAATTGCTGGACCTCCTCCTGTTCCCCCGGGACGTTGAATCCCAGCTCAGTCTCGAGGGCCATCTCACGGCAGAGTTCGTGAAAGTTCGTGGAGATAAATCCCTCGGCTTCTTCGTTCAGTGAATCTGCCAGGGGCTTGTTGAAGCAGAGGAAGCGTACGCTCTTTCCATCCGCCACCAGGCGCCGGGCTTTTTCCATGGCCAGGATGGTCTTGCCGGTGCCGGCCCCGCCCTCAACACCTACACGGAGATTCTCCTGGCAATAATCCAGAGCGTGTTTCTGCTCTTTTGTCAGCCGGACAATCTCGGCGGCTTCTTCGTCGATCCGGTCCCTGAGCAGTGGGACGAGGCTGAAGGTGGGAGCGAGCGCGGAGACAAAAGCATCCTTTACGTTCCCGGGAATTTCTTCCAGCGGAGCATCGTAAGAGTCGAGGAGTGTCTCTAATTGCCGGGCAGGATCTCCCAGGTCGTTGCGGTCGGCAATGATCTCCCGGGGCAGGGCGGGCCCGAGGTTGCCCTCTACAGTGATGTCAGAAAAGATGACTCCCCACGAGTAGTGCAGGGGCGGACCTTGAATGCGACCTCGGAGGTAGTTGCTGATGCTCCTGCAGGCGTTCTGGGCCTGGCGGCCCGGATCTTTGATGGCATGCCGCTCTCCATGGCGGTCGGTTGAGTACCAGGCGTCGTTCTCATCGCGCTCGACTCTTCCACCCTTGACCTCCAGGCAGATATAGCCGCGGCTGGGATGGAGCACGATGAAATCGATCTCCCCTTCTTTTACCGACCGGTTCGTCGTGGCGGGAAGAACGAAGCGGCGGGAATGAATACAAATCCAGTCGTCAGGAAGGCCTTGCTGGAGAGCTTTGAAGACCCTCTTTTCGGAATCCGGAGAGTCAGGGTCCGGCCGGCTGGGAAGCATTCTGGGCATGAAGGCGACCTCGCGAAAAAAGAACCACGCCGGTGCCCGGTTTCAGGGAGGCGTATCTGGATGGTGCAGGGCCGGAGTGAAAAATGGTGGGCGTTACTGGACTCGAACCAGTGACCCCCAGCTTGTCGAGCTGGTGCTCTAGCCAACTGAGCTAAACGCCCACATGAGTTCTTCAGGTGGAAAGGGCGAAATTACATGCAGCGGGACGGGTTGTCAAGCGTCCCGAGGGGCTGTTGCGGCGGGTTCCGGGCGGAGAGAGCCTGCGGGGGGTGGGCGGCCGAAGACGCGCCAGGGAATGGGCTGCCCCGCAGGAGGCTTTCAGGCTGGTTCCGGGTCCTTCCAGGGCGTTTCCGGGCTGCCAAATAGCCGCCTCGGTTGTCAGCGGTCCTGATGGGCGTTATACTTAAGTACAGTTGTAAGTCTTTGTTGCGGAAACTTTTCCGGGACAGCTCCATTCTGGCAGTGAATAGGGCGACAATTGGAAAAGCCAGTTCAACTAAGACCGATTTCACGAGAGTCTCAACCACCGAGAAAGAAAATAACCAGAGGCCAATGACGAAGAGTTTCCGGGCTGACAGGTTCTGGGACAAGCGCGCCCCGGAGGAGTACCGCGGCAACCAGCTGCGAATCCTCAAACGCTACCTGCGGGAGCAGGTTCTCCCGTTCAGTCCCTATTACAGGAAACTTTTCGACGAGTCCGGCCTTCACGCCGGCTCTTTCAAGAGCCTTTCCGATCTCGAGAAGCTGCCTCTGACCTGCAAGGCCGACATCGCGCCGACGGCGGACGACCCACGCAAGCCGCGCAACATCGTCCTGCAGCCCAACGCGGAGCTCATCCGCGAGCACTGGCCCCTGTCGAAGAAGCTGCCTCTTCTGTGGAAGAAGACGATCCGTGGCGCGGAGGCGGTCCAGGATTCCCTGGCCAAGGAGTACCGGCCGGTCTCGGTGTTCTTCACCACCGGGCGAAGCGCCCTGCCGACGGCTTTTACCCTGTCGCAGTACGATCTGAACATACTCAAGGAATCCGGGCGGCGGATCGCCGAGGTGGCGGACATCGACCGCAACGAGGACAAGATCATCAGCCTGTTTCCCTACGCCCCTCACCTGGCCTTCTGGCAGGTGTTCTACGTCGGCCTCGGCGGGAATATCTTCACGCTCAACACCGGCGGCGGCAAGGTCATGGGAACCGAGGGAATCCTGCAGGCCATCCAGAAGATGCAGCCGGCCTACCTGGCCGGCATTCCCGGCTACGTCTATCACCTGCTGCGAGAGGCGCACTCCCAGGGGCTCGACCTCGGCTATATCAAGGGGCTGGCTCTCGGCGGCGACGCTGTGACTCCCGGCTACCGCGAGCGGGTCAAGGAGCTCCTGCGCGGGCTGGGTTCGACCGACCCCTGCGTGCTGAGCGTTCTCGGTTTCACCGAGTCCCGCAAGTGCTGGATTGAGTGCAGGGCCGAGGCCGAGGGCGGGTTCCATCTCTACCCCGACCTGGAGATCGTCGAGATTGTCGACCCCGATACCGGCAAGCAGCTGGGCGAGGGAGAGACCGGGGAGTTGGTCTACACCTGCCTCGATGGGCGCGGCAGCACCATCCTTCGCTATCGCACCGGCGACATCATTGTCGGCGGCATGACCTGGGAGAAGTGTCCGGGTTGCGGGCGTACCGTGCAGCGCATGTCGAGTCACCTCGAGCGGGTGTCCAATATGAAGGACTTCCAGCTCTCGAAGGTGAAGGGCACGTTGGTGAACCTCAACCTCTTCAAGGAAGAGCTCGACAACGATGAGCGTGTCGAGGAGTGGCAACTGGTGATTAAAAAGAAAGATGACGATCCCTACGGGATCGACGAGATTCACCTGAACCTGGCGCTCGCTTCGCAGTGCGCCGGTGAGGACAAGGGGAAGATCACCGAGTCGATCGGCAACCGGCTGCGTCTGGCCACCGAGGTGAGCCTGAACGACATCCATCTTATCTCCCTGGAGCGCATTCTCGAGCTCCTGGGCATGGAGACCCAGCTGAAGGAGAAGAGGATTGTCGACCTGCGGTCCGGCGGCGGCAAGGCCAACGAGGAGGCGGTCAAGGGATAGCATGGCAAGAAGATGCAGGGTATGCCTGGTGCTCGGCGGCGGCGGGGTGCGGGGGCTCGCTCACCTCGGAGTCCTGCAGGTCCTCGAGCGCGCGGGTATCCCGATCGATTATCTCGTGGGAACGAGCGCCGGTTCGATCGTCGGAGCGGCCTATGCCATTCAGCCCGATGCGGAACGCATTACCGCCCGGGCTTTTGAATACTTCAGCGGGGAGGCGTTCGCTGCGAGCAGCTTCAGTTCGCTCCTTCCAGGATCGAAGGATCCTCATCCCGGCCTGGTACAGAATGTCATTAACGGGGTGCGCAAGGGGATCGCCTATTCGAACCTCCTGAGGAAGACATCGGTGCTTCCCGGAGAGAAGATGTCAGAGATGATCGCCTGCCTGCTGCCCGATGCGGATTTCACAGATACGAAGATTCCCTTCGCGGTGCCGACGCTTGACCTGAAGACGGGTGAAGATGTGCTTATTACACGAAAGTCGATTCGGCAGGCAGTCGTCGCAGGCTGCTCCATCCCCGGCGTCTTTCCGCCGGTTGAGTACAACGACAGGCTGCTGGTTGACAGCGGGATCGTCTGCCCGGTGCCGGTGAGCGCCGCGAGAAAAGAATTTGAACCCGACCTGCTGATCGCCGTCGACATCCTGAACCGCATCGAGAGGAAAGAGGAATTCCCCCATGGGCTCGATGTCCTGCTGCGTTCGGAGACGATCGCCTGCTCTCGTCTCAACGCGCAGGAAATTTCAAAAGCCGACATTGTTATCCGGCCGGAAGTAGGGCAGATTTACTGGTCCGACTTCAGTGAGTTGGATTCGTTGGTGGACGAGGGCGCCGCGGCGGCGCGAAAGCAGGTCGATGAAATCAGCAGGCTCATCCGCAGGAAGCGGAGGGTCTTCAAGTTTCCCCGGCTCGACCCTCGTTCGATCTTCAAGGCTGCCGAGTAGCGCGTCAAGAGGGCGTGCGCGGAGCGGGTGATCCGGGAGGTCAGGATGTTTCTCGCCTTTGAGGGCGTTGACGGAGCAGGGAAGTCCACGCAGGTCAGGTTGCTGGCTCAGCATCTCGAGGGCCAGGGGCGCGAGGTGCTGCTGTGCCGGGAGCCGGGCGGGACCGAATTGGGCGAGGAGCTTCGCAGGATCCTGCTGGTTACCGGCGGCGAGATGGATTCCGAGGTCGAGGTTCTGCTCTTTATGGCCGCCCGGGCGCAGCTTTGCAATAAGGTCATTCGCCCGGCGCTCGAGGCCGGCAAGGTGGTGATCTCCGACCGCTTCCTGTGGTCGAGCGTTGTCTACCAGGGAATCGTGGGCGGCCTGGGGGTCGAGGAGGTGCTTGCGATCGGCCGTGTCGCCACGCGGGGCCTGCTTCCGGACCTCACGGTCCTGGTGGATCTCGCTCCGGAGGACTCCCACTCCGGCCTTGACGAGGACGATCGCATGGAGAGCCGCGGTCTCGATTTCCAGCGCCAGGTTCGAGAGGGCTTTCTCTCCCTGGCCGAAGAATTTCCCGACAACTTCTCCTTGATCGATGGGGGCGGTTCGGTAGAACAGGTTCACGGGCGGGTCATCAAGGCCCTGCCGCAGGTACAGTCCTGAGAGACGCGGTTCACCACAGATGAACACTCAAACACTCTCCAGTCATGAGCACGCCCGGGAGTACTTCCGCAGGGCGAGGGAGAAGAGCCGCCTGTCGCATGCCTACCTGCTGGTGGGGGCGCCGGGGTCGGGGAAGACCCGCTTCAGCCTTGATTTCTGCAGGTCCCTGTTCTGCTCCGAATCGGCCGCGCCCGGCTGCGATTGCGCCCAGTGCCGAAGCATCGAGAACGGCAACCACGCCGGCGTCACGGTCTACGGACCTCTTGAGGGCAAGCAAGTCATCGACATCGACACGATTCGAGAGGTCTGTGAGCGCAGCCATTACCGCCGCGATCACACGTTCATCGCGATTATCGAGGGGGCCGAGCGGATGAGTATTCCAGCGATGAACGCCCTGCTGAAGACGCTGGAGGAGCCGGCTGGTGATTTCATCATCATCCTGACGGTCGCTTCGACTGGAAGTCTTCTTCCCACCATCGTCTCCCGCTGCCACCGGCTCTATCTCGGCTCGGGGGGTGAATCCGCTCCGGAGGAGGAGGCTGCGGTCCAGGCGCTCCGGGAGGTTGTTCTCAGGGGCTGGGGCAGCGGCGATCCCGGCA
>DODI01000341.1:0-4221 GCA_003509045.1 Planctomycetota bacterium
CTGTGGTTCGAGGAAACCCTGGCCGAGACCTCCTCGCTCTTCGTCATGCGTGCCATGGCCAGGAGCTGGAAGAAGAAGCCTCCCTATCCCCATTGGGCGGATTATCGTGATTCCATCCGGGATTACGTCGACGACATCGTCCTGAAGCGCACCGGGGTTTCCGAGATCCATCAGAAAGGCCTTGGCGCCTTTTATCGCGCGCACAGAAAGGACCTTGAAAAGAATTGCTGCGATCGAGGAGTGAACGGGGCCATGGCCCTGGTCCTGCTGCGTTTATTCGAGGAGAAGCCGGAGCGCTGGGAGGCGGTTCGCTGGCTCAACGGCCCAAAACAGGGCAAGGGCCAGCCATTCGAGAAATACCTGCGTAATTGGTTCGATGCCGCTCCCGAGCGTCACAAGGCCTTTATCAGGAAGCTCGCAGGGCTCTATGGCATTTCCCTGCCCGATTGATGAGGAAAAAAAGTAATTCTCGCCTGCAGGAGCCTCGCAAGTCACAATAGGCTCGTTAACCGGACCATCCATCTGCAAGGAGATGAACATGAGAGCTCTCGCCGTATTCAGTGTCGTTGCCATTCTTTTTCTCAGTGCCTGTACCTCTGAAGATTCCGTGGTCGGCGGCGGCGGCACGGCCCTGATCAAGCTGCAGGTGGAAGGCATGGCCTGCGGCGTCATGTGTCCTCCGAAGATCAAGGAAGACCTGATGACGGTCAAGGGCGTCGAGGAGGTGAAGGTCGATTTCGAGACCAAGACCGCAACGATCAAGACCTCGGGAGACGTAGAATCGGGAGCCCTGGTCAAATCTCTGCGCGAGCAGTTCACGGCTACAGTGAAGAACTGATTCCCGGCGAGCCTTAAATCACCGGCTGGCAGGGTGTGGCTCGCCTCAGGCGAGGATGCCCTTGATCACATGGCCGTGGACATCGGTCAGCCGACGCTGGATGCCGTTGTGGTAGTAGGTGAGCTTCTTGTGGTCGATCCCCATGAGGTGCAGGACCGTCGCATGGAAGTCGTGGATCGTGGTGGGCTTGTCCGCTACCGCGAAGCCGATGTCATCTGACTCTCCATAGTGGAACCCCTTCTTCAGCCCGGCACCGGCCATGAAGAAGGTGAAGGCGTCGGGATGATGGTCGCGCCCGGGACGGTTGACGCCCTGGGTCGCGGGGCCGCGGCCGAATTCGGTGGTCAGCAGAACCAGGGTGTCATCGAGCATGCCGCGCTGGTTGAGATCCTTGATCAGCCCCGCGAAGGGCTGGTCCATGCTGGCGGCCATCTTGGTGTGGTTCCCTACAACGCTCTCATGGGCATCCCAGTTGATGCGGGGAGAGCCGAAGGCTCCGCCGTTGATGATCTGGACAAAACGCACTCCTCGCTCGAGGAGCCTTCGCGCGATCAGGCAGTTGCGGCCAATCCCCTCGGATGCCTTGTTCTCGAGGCCATAGAGCTTCTTGATCCCGGCGCTCTCTTTCGAAAAGTCCTGGGCTTCCGGGATGCTCAGCTGCATGGCGCCGGCCAGCTCGTAGGAGCGCAGGCGAGCGGCGAGCTCGCTATTGCCGGGGTTCTCTTCAAGGAATTTCCGGTTCATGTCCTCCAGGAGCGAGAGGCCCGCTGTTCTCTTCGCCGCGGAGACGCCGGCTGGGGTTCGCAGGTCGCGAACGAGCTCGGAACCGCTGGTGTTGAAGGCGACCCCCTGGTGCGCGGCGGGCAGGAAACCCGCGGCCCAGTTGATCGACCCGCCAGCCGGGAGTCCCCTGGGGTCCGGCAAGGTGACGAAGGAGGGCAGGTTGTTGTTTTCAGTTCCAAGGCCGTAGCTCAGCCAGGAGCCCATGCAGGGAAAACCGTTGAGCGTGAAGCCGGTGTTCATCTGGAAGGTGGCCGGCGTGTGGTTGTTGCTCTTGGCGACCATCGAGTGGAGGAAGCAGCATTCATCAACACAGGTGGCGAGGTTGGGGAGGATGCTGCTCACCCAGCTGCCCGATTTTCCGTAGCGCTTGAACTGGAAGGGACTCTTCATGATCAGCCCCGCCTGGCCGAAGAAACCCCTCAGCTCGCCGCGGCCCTGGAGCTTCTTCCCGTGGAGTTTTTCCAGGGCGGGCTTGTGGTCGAAGGTGTCGATCTGGCTCATGCCGCCCATGCAGAAGATCTGGACGACCCTCTTGGCGCGGGCGGGGAAGTGAATTCCCTGGGTGATGCTCCTGTTCTCGCTGGCGGCCGCCTCTTTCTGGAGCATCCAGGTGAGAGCCAGCCCCCCAAGGCCCACACCGTTTTCCCAGAGGAAGTGGCGCCTCGACATGGGGTCGTTGATGGCTTGTGCCATTGCCGCTTCGTGCTCAGCGTACATAGAGAAACTCCGATGCGTTAAAGATGACCCAGCAGGCCGTCTCGAGACCGTGCTCTTTCACGAGGGCCTCACATTGTCCGCGCTCAGCCCCGGTGGGCTTGCGCGCGAAGGCGTAGAGCCAGGCCTGCTCGATGGAATTGGCCTTCGTCTCTCCGGCCTCCTGCTGGAGACGAGCGGCAAAGCTTTTCGCCAGCCGCTGAACAAGCGAGTTGTTCATCAGCGAGAGCGCCTGCAGCGGTGTCGTGGTTGAGCGCCTCCTTGGGGTCTTGACCGAAGGGTCAGGGCAGTCGAACACGTCGAGCAGGGGGTCCTTGCCCGAGTTGACGTTCATGCGGTAGACGCTGCGGCGGTCAAACTGCGGACCCTCCTGGTCCTTGATCTTGTAGAAGGATGAACCGAAATTCGAGATGGAGAAGGGCCTGTAGCTCGGCCCGCCCATCTGGGTGTTGAGCTTTCCGCTGATGGAGAGCATCGAGTCCCTGATGGACTCGGCCGTAAGTCTCTTGGGGGGATGACGCCACAGGAGGCGGCTCTCGGAATCGATCTCGGAAGCTTTCCTGTCCCAGGAAGAGGCCTGCAGCCAGGTGTTCGAGTGAACGATCAGGCGGTGCAGCTCCTTGATTCTCCAGCCCCGTTCAATGAAGGTGGCTGCGAGCCAGTCCAATAGCTCCGGGTGTGAGGGCGCCTCGCCCAGGGTGCCGAAATCGTTTGGCGAGCCTACGATGCCCCGGCCGAAGTGGTAGTGCCAGACCCTGTTAGCCATCACCCTCGCAGGCAGCGGGTTTTTCGGGTCCGCCAGCCAGCGTGCGAAGCGAATCCTGCGCTCGGCTTCCGGAGCGTTTTCCGCCAAACCGAAGTCTCCTGAAGGCTCGCTGATGACCGAGAGAGCGCCAGGACGGACAGCCTCGGCTCGATCCCGGACATTGCCCTTGATGAGCCTGTGGGTCGGCTTCGGCTGGCGTCGCTGCCCGGCGTAGGTCTTGCCGCCGCCGCGGGGGATCGAGCTGATCTGCTTGCGGATCCGTTCGGCTTCGGCGAGCTGGGCCACGCGCGCGTCGCGCTGTTCTTTGCTGAGCGCCTTCAATGCGGCCTCCAGGGGAATGAAATCACCCCGCGAAGCCAGGGAGGCCTGGATCTCTTTACGGGAAAGGGCTCGATCGTAGAGGGCGGCCCGCTCAAGCTCCCCTCTCAGGTGGCCATTGCGCGTTGCGCCCTTATGCCGCAGGCCGAACAGCACCTGGGCCTGGCCTTTGCGGTAGGTGATCCGGCTGCCCTGACTGTAGCTCTGCCCATAGAGCTCGCCATTTCTGTAGACATTGATGGAGTTGTCGGATCCGTAGACGATGGCCATGTGGACTGCCGTGTCCGCGTTCGAGCTCTCCGCCGCCGCCGACAGATTTCTGGTCCTGACAAATCCGTTGCTGCCGGACATCCAGGCGCGCTTCTCTCGTTCGGCATAGACTATCGAATCAAAGGGCTCTCCGCTGTTGTTCTGCAGGGTGATGACGCCGCCACCTCCCTGGTCGAGAGTTGAAAGGTAGACCCAGACCTCGAGCGTTTTTTCGGAGACGTCTTTTCCGAGGGCCGCCGTCGAGACGAAGGAATTCTTTCCGTCAAGAATGAGGCGGCCGTTCTCCAGCCGGGCCGAGCCGTTCAGCTTCGCGTGCATGGCGCCGACCTGGTCCTGCAGGCCGCCGCTGGCGAAGTCCCACAGGGCGATCGGCCGGGGGCCGCCGGGAGCCTTCAGGCCCTCATCTCCCTTGCGCGCATGGATCTGTTCGCGTGCCGTCTTCTCAAGCTCGTCGACTTTTTTGTCGAGCTCAGAGATCTTCGCGTTGAGGGCATCGACCTTCTTCTGGCGGGCCTCTCGTTCGGCTTGCGAG
>DODI01000062.1:0-1684 GCA_003509045.1 Planctomycetota bacterium
CTCCAAGACCGCCAACACGCAACCACTCACGACGCGTCAGGCCATCACAGAGCTGCAGTCCATCGTCCTGGATCGAAAGCATAAATAAAGTTTACTCGTCTGGAACAATGCCCGTCAACTCACGATGGAGAGATGGAAGCCTATCCTATGATTTGACAGGATTCTCCGCATAGATCTATAATCGTCGCTCGTGTCTGAAGACTAACGATGGTGGGCATCGTAACGCATGTTCCAATGTCCCACCCAACAGAGAGGACGGGGGTTCCCCCCTGGAACGCATGCTTCATCGACATCGATTTCTTCTGACGTTGTGTCTTTCCCTATCGGTCCCCCAGCTACCAGCCCAGGATGACGCCGCTGACCCGGCGCTCGAGCTCTATTTCGCGGCGAACGCGGCCTATAACCGCAAGCTGTATCCGATCGCTGCCGGAAACTACCAGAGCTTCATCTCCCGCTACGCCGCCCACCCCAAGGCTCAGCTGGCTCGTTATGGACTGGGCCTGAGCCAGTTCGCTCTCAAGCAATACGACAAGGCTGTTGGCGAATTCCTCAAGCTGATCAATGAACCGAAGCTCGACAGCAAGATCGAACGCGGACGGCTCACACTGCTGCACGCTCAATGCCTCCTCTATGGCGGCAAAAAAGAGGAGGCGCAGGCGCGACTGGTCGCCGCGGCCAGCAATCTTCCCCCGGGCGTCCATCAAACCGGCGCGATCGCGGCGGTCGCAGACCTGTTCTTCGGCCAGAACGACTGGCAGAAGACCGTAACCTGGGCCAGGAAGGTACAGGCGGTCAAATCCGGGAACGCCCAGAGGCTGCGTGCCGGATACCAGGAAGGCTACGCCCTCTTCAAGCTGGAAAAATTCGCCGAAGCCATCGCCGGCCTCGAAAAGACCAGGACCCTCGCGACTACAGCCAAATCCGAGACCTGGGTCACACGCATCAATTACCTGCTGAGTGAATGCCACGCCGCGAACAAGAGCCTCGACAAGGCCGAAGTCTCCCTGCAGGCCGCCCTTGCGAAGCTGAGAGGTTCCAGCGCGATCGACGCGCAATACAGACTGGGAACGATCAAGTTCAGCCAGAGTAAATGGATCGAAGCCCAGGCTGACTTTGAAAACTTCCTGAGAGACAACAAGAAGCCTGAGAAAGAGGACCCGCGCATTCGCGAGGCGAGGTTTCATGTCGCCCGCTGTCTCATGGAACAGAAGGAGACCAACAAGGCTGATAAGAAATTAGGCGAGCTCGGCAACGGTTCAGACGAGGTCGCCGGGCGTGCCGTCTTCTGGAAAGGGCGTCTCTATTCCCGCGATGGCAAGTATGCCCAGGCAGCCAACGCTCTTCGTAGCGCGACCGACAAGGAATGGTACAAAAAAGGCTTTCCGGCAAGTGGAGGCAAGCCGGCCCCCACGATCGTAGCGGATATCGACTTCGAGTACGCCAACGCGCTGATGCTGCAGAAAGCACCCAACTGGATGCTGGCTCTCCAGTTCCTGCAACGAGTGCAGGCGAGGCGGGGGGATTACTCCCAGATGCCCGAGGTGTTCAGCCAGCAGGCTATCTGCCAGCACAAGCTCAAGCAGTTCGAACCCAGCCGCCGGACAACCGAGCGGTTCATCTCCGCCTATGTCCAACACAAGCTCATCGCTGACATACGCTTTCTCCATGCCGAGAACCTGTTCCT
>DODI01000062.1:2106-3408 GCA_003509045.1 Planctomycetota bacterium
TCGCGCAGGTCCACCATCACAAGCAGGCCTGGGCGGAGTCGAACAAGCTCGCTGTTCCCCTCCTGGCCCAGAAGCCGGAGGGCCGCCTCTTTGACCAATTGTCGTTCGTGGTCGGAGAAAACTACTTTCGCGAGGGTAAGTGGGAGCAGGCGATCAAGCCTTTTGAATCCTTTGTGGCCGTGTACGTCGAGCAGCCCAAGAAACCGAAGGGAAAACCCACGATCACGAAAACAGCGAACCTCGACACGGCCCTGGTCCAGGCGGGGATCGCCTATGCCCGGCTCGAGAAAAAGGAAGCTGCCCTCGCCCACCTGAAAACCCTGGTGGATAATTACAATACTGATTCAACCCACCTGCCGTTGGCCCTCGCTGAACAAGGCAAGCTCTACTACGAAACCGATGATCTGAAGCGAGCCCGGCGCGCATTGGCACGCTTCGTCGGGGAACGCAAAAAACCCGAAAACAAGATCTTCCAGGCAGCCTCGGCAGAGGTCGGCCGTGTGCATTATTACCTCGGCTGGATTGATGCGGCTGAGAACCTCCATCCCGCCGCGGCCGCGAACTTCGAAATCGCCGCGGCAAGCAGTGGCGGTCGAAAGGCCGCCGATGGCAGCTCGCTCGCCTCCGACGCGGCCCTGCAGCAGGGCATCGCTATGGTCAACGCAAGCGATTTCGAAAAGGCCGCTCAGCACCTGCAAAATGTCGGCAACAAGTACAAGGACCACCCCCGCATCGACCTGGTGCTCTACTACACAGGCCTCGCCTACGCCCGCGTCAAGAACTGGGGCGCCGCGGCCGCATTCTTCAAGCGCGTGGTCGAGGAGCACGCGAAGGCATCTTTCGCCGACAAGGCGGTCTATGAGTGGGCCTGGTGTGAGAGATCACGCGAACAAAACAAGCTGGCGACCGAACGCTATGAGCTGCTGATCAAGCAGTACCCCGAGAGCGCGCTCCTGACCAAGGTCCAGTCGGAGCTGGCCGAGCTCAACCTCGATGTCGGAGCCCAGGACGCGGTCATCGCCAAGCTCACCGACACGATGAAATCCGTCACCGATCCCAAGCTCAAGTTCGAGCTGCAGTACCAGCTCGCGAGCGCTCACTTCAAGAAAAAGGACTACGAGAACAGCGCGAAGATGTTCGAGGCCCTGATTGAGGGCGGAGAGAAATCAGCTCTCCTGCCATCCATCCTCTTCCAGGCAGGAGAATCGCGGCTGTCCCTGACCGAGACGGCCCCGGCTCGTGAGCACTACCTGGCGGCGCACAAGTCCAAGAAGAAGGCGCAACCGGACCTGGCTGAATCCA
>DODI01000060.1:0-2676 GCA_003509045.1 Planctomycetota bacterium
GCTTCCGGGCCGTGTAGGGGTTGGGATCGATGGGTTTGCCGGACGCTACCTGCCGGACTGATACCCGGCAGGTCTCCCCTTGGTGAAGCGCGGCGGATTACTCTTTCGGCGCCTCGATCTCAAAGGTGAGCTTGAGGGTCTCGCCCTTCTTGATGGTCACCTTCTTCAGGGGTTTTTTCTCGACGAAGAACGGAGCCAATACCTCGTGGCGGCCCTCCAGGGTATAGGTCCCGGGGGGGATGTTCATGATCTTGAACTTGCCTCCCGCATCGCTCACGTCAAAGTAGGCGTGGGGAAGAATATGCACCTGGGCATTCATCCAGGGATGGAAGTCGCATTGGACCAGCGCGAAGCCTTCCTTCCGTGCCCTCTCCTTGAAGCTCTGGCCCGCCCCGATGGCTCGGTTGAAGTTCATCTCGAGCACCGCGCGGGTGTTGTGGAGAACGGAATCAGCGTTGACGACCTCGAGGGTGGATCCCACCGCCATGGCCACGATATGAGGAGAGAACAGGCAGCCCTTGTTCTTGAGCTGGATGGTTTTCGCCTTCGGCTTCTTGCGGCTCTTCTTCATGTCCGCGAGGGTGAGGACCACGTCACGGATCGCGTTGTCCTTTCCGAGGACGAGTCTCTCATCTTTGAAGTGTTTTTCGCAGATGGCCTTGTCCCTGTTGTTGGCGGGGACTCCGGGTACAGCCTCGAGTTTCGGAGCCGCTCCCTTGAGAATGACGACACCCTCGATGTGACCTCTCTCGGGGTCCGCCTTGGGGTACTTGTCGGCCGCGGCTTTTTTTTCCGTTTTTTCAGCGGGGGCAAGAGCCAGAGCCATCGACGAAGAGCAGGCGCATTCATTCGCCGCTGTCGAGCCATGGCCGAGCCATCCCGGCTGGAACCTGTGGGAGAGGGCAAAGATTCCCGCTCCCGCGATCAGTATTGCCGCCAGAAAGAAAAACAGATGCTGCTTTTGAGTCAACTTCAACGCTCCTTGTAGATCTAGGGTTTGTTCTTTTCACGCTGCGTCCGGCAGGCGTCAGTTGTTCCTGTTCTTTGCCCACCACTGCTCCCAGGCCCTGACGTTCGTTCCGAAGTCCTGGCCGGTTATCTTGTGGAGCGCCCTGACCCGCGCGATCATCTCTACCTGCCGAACCTTAACGTCGAGAGCGACTCCTTCGAGGTTGGTTCTTATCACGGGGTCAGCGACCTCGACAATGGAGAACCCGGTGCCTCCGGAGACCAGCTCGTAATCGGCGATATAGCTGCGCTGGGTGACCTGCATGGTGAAGGCGCGTCCGAAGCCGCTCCAGGTCATGCGCATCGTGGTCAATAGCTCGGGCACCGCCGCGCGGTTGGGGAACACGGAGATGGCATTGGCCGCCCTGGTCCTTACATGGGGATTTTCGTTTCGCAGCCCAGGCGTGAAAAACATGGCGGTCTGTTCGCTGTTGATCTTTTTTAGCGAGTTGAGGCTCTGGTCTCGAATGCTTCGGTAATCATCGACCATGGCCGAGCGCGCCAGGCCGGCTACGCTGTTCGAGGAGACATGTTTTCCCAGCTCCCTGGAGGCCAGCCTGCGGGCAGCGGCCAGGCGGCTTCCGGCAAGGACTCGGGACAGAACCTCGACCTGCGCAGACTCCTGGAGCCGCAGGGTCTTCTCCCTGGCCTTGTTGCCGTTTTCAATCACGGCGACGAGCTTTTGATCCTGTTTCCTCAGATCAGCCAGGGGGAACGCCCCGACGATCACTCGCTTTTTCTTTACCTCAGCGTCTCCCGGTTTTTTTTTCAGCTTGGCAAGCGCAGCCTCTCCCCTGGCCCAGGTCTCTACATCTTTCACTCGCCCGGCCAGCTGCTCGAGCAGCTCTTTTTGCAGGATGGAGATCTTTTTTCGCAGGGTGATCTTCTTGCCGCGGAAGGCGAGCCGCTCGCTGGCCGGGCTCTTCTCGAGGTGGAAGAACTCCTTCCCATCAATATAGCGAACCTTTCCGTTTTCGAGCGTGAAACGGTATCCCTTTCCATATTTCTGGAGGTCGATTCCTCTCAGATGATCTCCGTTTCGCAGGCTGACCCAATCGGCGAGGGCGAGGGCTGGAAAACACGCCGCGCCCAGGGCCAGGAGGAGCAATGCACGGCTGGGGTTACGTCGTTTCTGGGATCTCATAGGGACTACTCCAATGTGCCGGGCCGCCAGTGAAAGCGACCTCTTTCTAAGCTAACCCGTGCTTTGGAGAAAAGCAGCAGATTTCCCGCAGTCGGGCTTCTCAATGCTATTCAGACGCCCCCTCGAGGGTGATTATTCACCTTGAATGGTCGTTATAATGAGCTGGAGGGAGGGCTCTAATTCAGCCTGGCCATGAATTCTCGGAAAAACGGTCCCATGTCGCCCCAGCCCCGCGAGGTAACGAAATTCTTGGAGACGACAACCTCTTCGTCGACATAGGTTGCCTCGGCCATCTCGACCTCGGTGCGGATTCCTTCGTAGCAGGTGAGCTCGACGTTTTCGATGCTGCCCGCAGCGTAAAGGAGCATGGGGCCGTGGCAGATCGCTCCGATGAGCTTGTCCTGGAGGATAAAGTGACGGACGATGCTGAGCACCTTCGGGTATCTGCGGAGCTCCTCCGGGGCTCGTCCTCCGGGGATGAGAATGGCGGCGTAGTCGTTCGGATCGACATCGTCGTAGCTGAT
>DODI01000124.1:0-4856 GCA_003509045.1 Planctomycetota bacterium
CGCCACTGTCGTTGTCGGCGGAACCAGCAAGCTGCCGGGGATCGGCCTGTTAGAAGTCCCTCCAGCCATGATCTCAGGTTGATTTCTCTTCTGTGTGGAGTTCGTTCAAAACCTCGAGAACCTGCTTCTCGCTCATATACCCAAGCTCACTGAGAATCTCCCCAAGGAAGCGGTAAGGCTCCTGCGCCGCATCCAGACGAGCCTGGATCGTCAGGGCCTCATAGAGATCGGCTACGCTCACGTAGCCTTTCTCGAGCGCAACTTCTCCAAATAGCCGGGGCTGCTCACTCATGGTACCTCCTGTCTTATCAAGTCACCCCGCCAGAGTCAATCAGTCCGCGACCCCCTCGGGGCAAGACCCGCCGTGCTTTGCCTCGAAGACAGTTGAATATTGCATTACAATCCCGGGAACATGCTCAAAGCTCGCGACACCCTCCGTTCAAAATACCTCGGCGCCATCATGGGAGCGGCTGTAGGAGATGCCCTGGCCTTTCCCCTCAGGAATTATTCACGCAATTTCCTGGGCTCGGTTGCCCAGCCCCTGACCGAAGAGCTTCAGACCTGTCCGGACGGATTCACTCCCCTGGGACAAACTACCGGGGACACCCAATGCTGTAATGCGGTCATTACCTCGATCCTCGAGCGTGGCGACCTGAAAGCCGATACCGAGAGCGCGAAGCTCCTTGTTGAGCACCTCATCCCCCTCTGGAGAGACATGAGCATTGTCGACCCCGCCAGTGACAATAGCTCAGCCATGAGCCTGATCGTCAAGGGCATCACCGAATGGGATAACGCGGCGCTGCCTTTCGGGAACGCCGGCAGCGGCTGCCTGACCCGGGCCATTCCCATAGGGCTTTGGAACGCCAGGAATCCCGAGAAGATCCCCGCCCAGGTCAAGACCCTCGTCACCATCACCCACCAGGATGACAGGACGCTTGCGGCAACATCTGCGGTGGCCGCGTTCATTGCCTACAATGTCAGCCATGATGAGCTGATCCTCGGTGACATACTGGACAATATCGCCAGCACCGCGGGTGAATTTGATGAGGGCATCGCACATGCCATATTAGATCTTCCTAAGATCCTCTCTCAAACCGACCATCGCGCGCTCGAGATGATCCTCGCGATCTCTCCTGATGAAGAATACCCTCCGAGCCGGGACGAGTTGACCGATTACGTGGTGCCAGTCCTCTTTCTTGCCCTGCGTCAATTCCTCAACAAGCCCCAGAGCTTTGAAGACGCCCTGAACAGGATTCTCCGCCTGGGAGGGAATATGTCCACCATCGCCAGCATCACCGGCGCGCTTTGCGGAAGCTACCTCGGGCTTGAGAACATCCCGGGAAACCTTGTAGACAATCTGCTGGAAAAAGAGGAGATTCAACGTAACGCTGAAATGCTCTTTGAGCTGAGACGCAACCTGAAACGGATCGAGGCCGCGACCGAACAAACGGACCCAATGGACAAGACCGACGAACCTGGCGTTGATGCTCAAGACCCTGAAGACCTGAACCAAGACCTGGAATCCCCCTCAGAATGAGCCACCTCGCGCCTGAAACCCCATTGATAACCTCCGGCAGCCTGGCTGTCGGGGCGAAATCCCCTCCATTGATCATCGCCGGGCCGGATTCTCTCGAGAGCGAAGAGCTCGCTCTCACCATCGCGACTGAGCTTGTACGCCTCCAGGATAAGCTGCAGGTTCCCTTTGTCTTCAAGGGCTCCTACGACAAGGCCAACCGATCGTCTCATCTGTCCTACCGTGGCCCCGGCATCGAAACGGGACTCTCCATCCTGTCCAGGGTCAAGCAGGAGACGGGTCTGCCGGTAACAACCGATGTTCACAGCACCGAGGAGGTCAGCCAGGCGGCCGAGGTGCTGGACATTCTCCAGGTTCCTGCTTTTCTCTGCCGTCAGAACGATCTGCTCCAGGCCTGCGGCGCGACAGGCAAGATTGTCAACATCAAGAAAGGACAGTTCCTCGACCCAGCCAATATTCCCGCCCGGGCGGCGGCGGCGACAGGGCCGGGAACTCCCGGCGTCCTGATTACGGAGAGGGGGACGACCTTCGGCCATGGTGATCTCGTGAACGACTTCAGAGGAATCCCTATCATGCGCGAAGGCGGCTTCTGCGTAATTTTCGATGCCACCCACAGTGTCCAGAAACCAGGAGCCCTTGGCGACAGGAGCGACGGCAAGCGGGAGATGATACCCCATCTTGCCAGGGCCGCCGCGGGAACAGGATGCGATGGCTTCTTCTTCGAAGTTCATCCTGAACCGGATGAGGCGCTCTGCGATGGACCCAACTCGCTCCGCCTTGATCAATTTGAAGCCCTGCTCTGCCAGGTGATCGAAATTGACCGCATAGCGCGCCAACTCTGAGGCTGTGGCATGAAGGTGGGAGTCATCATCCCCGTCCTGAACGAGGAGGACTCGATAGCCCTGGTCATCAGGGACCTGCCCCGCGAGGAGATCTCCCTGCTGCTCGTTGTCGACAACGGCAGTGACGACCAGACCGCCGAGCTTGCCCGGGCAGAAGGAGCTGTCGTTCTGGATGAAGCTGAGCGAGGCTACGGGGCGGCCTGTCTCCGCGGAATCGCGAACCTGGAGCCCGAGATCGATACCGTTGTCTTTCTCGACGGCGACTATAGCGACTCACCCGAAGAGCTCACCTCCCTGGTAAAACCTATCTCGGAGGACAAGGCCGACATGGTCATCGGCAGCCGAATACTCGGACAGCGAGAACCGGGTGCCCTGCCCCCGCAAGCCTATTGGGGAAACAAGCTCGCCTGCTTCCTCATGAGGGTCCTCTGGGGAATCCGCCACACCGACCTGGGTCCCTTTCGTGCCATCAGAAGGAGCTCCCTGGATAAGCTCGGAATGAGAGACCGAAACTTCGGCTGGACCATCGAGATGCAGATCAAGGCGCACACGAATGGCCTCCGGGTCCTGGAAGAGCCCGTCAGCTACCGCCGGAGAACAGGCATCAGCAAGATCAGCGGAACGATCTCCGGCGCCTTCAAGGCAGGCTACAAGATCCTCTACACGATCTTTCGATACCGTCTCTCAGGCCGTTGATCTTTCGGCGACTCTCACTCCTGCCCGGCTTTATTCTCATCCTTCGTCCGCAACGCCTCCAGGCGTTTCAGGAAGGAATTCCGATGCCCCAGCGGCAGCGCCTTCCAGAAGGACGCGTTCTCCTCGGCCTCCAGGTAGGTGCTCCACCCGGCGTAGAGCGAGGCCTCTTTCGGGCCGGCGGGAAGCAACCCGGATGACAGGAGACGCTCGATCCACCGCAACGCAATCCAGCGAGCGAAAGATTTGGCGCTGACAGTGGTTCCGGAATCCTTGAACGCCGAGAAACCGTCCGCCAGGGTCAGGGCTGTGAAGAGATCAAGCAGCCTCTGGACATCGAGCTTCTCAGGCTCCATGACCTGGGCCAGGATCTTCGACTTCAGGCTCTGCTGGCGCAGCCTGTTTTGAAATTCCCGGAGGGCTCCGGATGCGTTTTCCCCAACCTGGGGCTGGGCGGCAAGGAATTCAGCCATCTTTCTATAGGAGGCCATCGACTGGTCAAACCCTTCAGTCAGGTCAGCCGCCCGGAGCCTGACAAGAGTCGCGGCCCAGGCCTGCCTCAATTCCCCATTGGCCGGCAGGACCTCCGGCTCCTTGGGAAGCAGCATGTCCATCAAGGCCGTGTCCTCTACCAACCTGAGGCTGGAGGCCAGGTAGGCGACATTGTCCTCCCGGCAGGCGCGGCTCTCCAGGCGTTTCATCACCCAGGCAAGCCTTTCAACCCCCTCGGCCCTGATCAATCCCTGCACCCTCTTCATCAGGTGATCACCAAGAGCCTTCTCACGAGCCTGGGAAGCCTCGGCCAGCTTGAGGAAGGGCAGGAACTCATCAAGCGCTTCGCGGTTGCCTACATAGGAGATCGCATCGACCGCAGCGATCAGGACCTGGGTATCATAGACCTCGGGCGAGGAGAGCACTCCGATGAGTGCATCGAGCGATTCAGGATCCTTGCTCTGGGCCAGCGTGCTGAGGCCCGCTATGGCCGGCATCTGCAACTGTACCTCAGCTGATTTCCTTAAAAGCTCGGCGTGGAAAGTACGCAGGAGGCCAAGGACCGTGCCATCATCTGGACGCGCGTTGAGCGCGGTAGCGCAGGCTATTCGCAGCTTGAGGGCTGAGGCCGCGGCCAGCTCGGCCGCCTCCTTGAATCTCTCGATAAAGAGACTGGCCGAGACCAGGTCGAGAGCTCCCTTTAGCAGGTGCCCGAGCGCCCGGATGGACTCCAGCTGCAGCTCCAGGTCCGAATAGAACTCAGGTCCATGGAGAATAGTATCCAGACTTTTCTTGGCACCCGCGATCTTAAAGGCGCCGGCCGCCCTTACCAGCTCGAGCAGCTCCGCTCTCCAGCTAGCATACCCGGAGCTCTCCGATAGCGCGGGGCGCGCAGCCAATAGTTTTTGCGTACGGCTGACCGTAAGGTCACTGATTTCCGTGCGAATCTCGACGGCTGATTCGGCCAGGAATGACTGATAATGACGAAGCGAAATCAGGGCCTGCCTGCGAACCCCTGGCTGCTCAAATCCCGAGCCACCCTCACCCTTGACAACGGCCAACAGACGTCCACAGGCTCGCGCCTGCAGGGTAGAGCGTAGCTTTTCCTGGTCAGCGGCATTGGAACCCGACAGCCTGGCCCCGCGAAGCCAATCGGCGTAATCTCCAAGCGCCTCAACCACGGCGATTCGATGCTCAACAGTATAGGCAGACTGGAGTGTAGCCTGCAATTCGGCCAGAAGCAGCTCGTAGTCACGGGTCTCGCGAAACCTCTTCAGGCTCTGTTTCCAATTGAC
>DODI01000519.1:0-9271 GCA_003509045.1 Planctomycetota bacterium
ATTGGAAAAGAACAGACTCATCGACGCCATCACGGTTCGCTGGAACGATGGCAGCCTCGAGAGCTTCACAGCCGATGGTGTCGACCGCCTGCTCGTGCTGAGCAAGGGAGAGGGCGCTCGAAAAAACTGACCGGCGCTCTCAGGGCTCCTCGCCAAGCGCGGGGTTGAGCGAGACCGCCTTCAGGCGATCAGCCGCCGCCTTCTCCTGATCACCGATCTTCTCCCAGGCCTTGCTGCGCGCCAACCAGACGCCCGCCTGCCCTGGAGCCCGCTTGAGCACAGCCGAGAAATCTTCGACCGCCCCTTCATAATCCTCCAGGCCGTGCCGGGCCATGGCTCGAAAGCGCAAGGCCCGGATGTCTCCAGGCTGCAGCTCGAGCACCGTGTCCAGGTCGCCGAGCGCCTTGGCATAGTCCCCCTCAGCTCCGTAATGCATCCCACGGTTGAAATACGCCCCTGCCAGCTTCGAGTCCAGCTCCAGGGCTGCATCCCAGTCCTTGAGCGCTCTGGCGATGTTGCCTGATTGCTTGTAAAAGATGCCGCGGTTGACCAGGAAGGGGGCGTTGTAGGGATCAAGCCGGATCGCGGTATCACAATCGGCGATCGCCTCCTTTACCTTTCCCTGTCCTCCCAGGACCCCGGCCCGGTTGGCATAGGCCTTAACGTAATCGGGCTGGACTCCAATGGCGCCTCCGTAGGCCTCGATGGCGCCGGCCAGGTCTTTGCTGCGGGCCTTCGCGACACCCAGGTAATAGTAGGCATCGGCCTTCTTTGGATCGAGCTTGATCGCTCTACCCAGGTCCTCGATCGCCTGCGGCAGCTGCCCCATGGCCAGATGGGCCCTCGCTCTCTCCAGGCGCGCCTCCACCGGACTCTCCCCGCTGGCGATCGCCCTGGTGAAAAGGTCGATGGCAAGAGCCGTCTCGCCTTCGGTCAGCAGCGCCCTCGCTTCGTCAAGGAAGGCTCTCTGCTCCAAAACCGGGCTTCCCCCCTGCGGCGAACAGGCGCCCAGGAAGATCACGACCGGGAGACATCCCGCTGGAAGTAATAACCTTCTTGTCATCCGCTTGACCGGAAACCTTTTCCTGGAAGGATTCATCGATAGCATTTCTCTATAGCTCTGTAACCAGGTCGGAAGAAACACTCCTCCTGCGCAACCGCTTCAGGGCATTCTGGATGCTGGTCCCGGCAGTCTTCGCGATATGTACGAAGAGAAGCTTGTACCGATTTGAAAATAACATGGGCTCCTCACTTCGCTGGCGCTCTGCGGAACTAACGACACCAGCCTCACTTCACTCTGAAGCCTTTATACCTGACCGGATCGCAGTAGAAAAGATTTCTTCCTTTTGCAGAAAAACAACTCCAGAGCGGCTGGGCATCTAGGAGCTGTTTTTATAACGCTTTCCCCCCTGAAGGGGCGGGGAAGGGTAGAATGAGGGTATTCAACACTCCAGTATTCGGGACGATCGAGATGGGATTAAGACAAACGGCTGTCGTTTTCGTTGGATACCAAAATGACTATTTTGCAGATGATGGCATTCTTCGAGCAGTCATAGAGGAATCAGACCGAACGAACCGCATCCTGGAAAACAGCATAGCTATTGTTGAGGGGCTGAAGGACACCGAGTCCACAATGATCCAGACCCCGATTATCTTCACTGAAGACTACGACGAATTGGTTAACCCGGTCGGCATCCTGAAGACCATCGCCGAGGTAAAAGCTTTCCAGGCCGGAACACAGGGCTGTGACATTATCGCGCAATTCAAAAAATACGGAGACCGCATCATCACCGTGGAAGGCAAGCGAGGCCTGAACGCCTTCGCCAGCACAGAGCTCGATGAAACCCTGAAACGGATCGGAATCGAAGAGGTGGTGGTCTGCGGAGCGGTCACGTCCATCTGTATTGACTCGACTGGCCGTGCCGCGCATGAACGCGGCTACAGGGTCACCATCCTGTCAGACTGCACCGCCTCGCGAACTCCCTACGAACAGGAGTTCTATTGCGAAAACATCTTCCCGCTTTACGCCAAGGTCCTCACAGCAGCAGAATTTCTCGAGGGCGCCCTGGAGGAGTAATGAGCAGCGCGGACTCATCCAAGTCACAACCAGAAGAAAACACCCGCATCTACCTCGACGAAACGGTCGAGTGTTCCTTCCAACAAAGTCCTCGAAGCACTATCAAGCAGGGGACTCCCGCCGGCGGCGAGACCATCGAAGATCACGAGCAGCCGGCGACGGACGGCCCTTGCGAAAAGATCCAGCTCCATGCCAAGAGGTCATCGGGACCTTCAGGATTTGAGATAACCGTCAACGAATCCATAGGATCCGGTGGAATGGCTGAGGTCGATGCCGCAACCCAGGAATCTCTCGACAGGGAGGTCGCCCTGAAGCGGCCGCGTGCGGATCGAAACACTGAGGACGTGGCAGCTTCGCTCATCAACGAGGCCCGACTGATGGCCAGCCTTGACCACCCCAACATCCCCCCCGTACACCAGCTCGGCTTTCATGAGAATGGACAACCTGTCATCGTGATGAAACGGGTTTATGGACATTCCTGGCGAACCCTCCTCCACGATCCCACGCACCCCTATTGGTCGGACCATCCCGAGGTTCATCTAAAGCAGCACCTCGAAATTCTCCGCCAGGTTTGCAACGCGGTTGAGTACGCCCACGAAAAGAAAATCCTCCACCGCGACCTGAAAACCGACAATGTTATGGTCGGTGATTTCGGTGAGGTGTATCTGCTCGACTGGGGAGTCGCCATTGAACTTGATAAAAAAGGCGAGCGGAAGATAGACCAGTTCTGCGGAACCCTGTGCTTTGCGGCACCGGAGATGCTCAGCCCAGACATCCCGCTCACCAGACGCACCGATGTCTACCTGCTGGGCTGCATCCTCCACGAAATCCTGACTCTTGAACTCCGTCATCAAGGCGGCAATCTCAAGGAGATGATCGATAAAGCTCTGGTGTCAGAGCCCTACGAATACAACGAGAATGTGCCTCCAGCGTTAGGAATCATCGCCAATAAGGCAGCCCATCGTGATCCTGATGAGCGCTACCAGAATGCGAAAGATTTCCGCAAAGCCATCGACGTTCACCTCTCCCATTACCACGCCATGGATCTTCTAAACTCTACAAAAGAAAAACTGGCCTCCCTCGAAAAGCTCTATGAAAAAAAGACGACTAAAAGGCAGGGCTTCAAATTCCATGAGATAGCCTACCTCTGCAGGTTCGGCTTTCAGCGAGTAGAAAAGATCGCGCCTGACCTCGAAGGCGCCCAGGCTGGCCTTCTGCGGACTTTAGAGCTGCAGGTGCTCTTCGAACTGGAGCTCGGCCAGATCGAGGCGGCCAGGAGAATCATTCGGCTTATCCGCGATACACAGCCCGCATGGGAACGGCTTGCAGCCCTCGCGACACTGCTGAAAGAAGTCGAGAATAAACAGCACGAATCGAATGAACTCTCTACCCAGATCCAGTACAAACTCATGGAGGAGTTGCAGAAGAGAAAAAAGGAATAGGGCACCGCGGAATCTTTTGGTTTTCTCTCACGAGTTCCTTAAAAGCCGGTAGCGGCAACCGCGGTGATCAGTTAAATAATCTGGGTCTGCTGAACCCGGACATTCCATACGGAGCGAAGATGAGCGATCACAGAATTGAAAAAGACTCGATGGGAGAGATGCAGGTGCCGGCGAACGCGCTCTGGGGCGCCTCGACACAGCGGGCTGTCATCAACTTCCCTGTCTCGGGCCGGCCCATTGCCCCTGAGCTCACCCGCGCGCTTGGCCTGGTCAAGCTGGCCGCAGCCCGGGTCAACAACAAGCTCGGCGATCTGGAGGCCGAGCTCGCGGGCTCGGTAGAGTCCGCCGCGCTCGAGGTCGCCGAAAACAAGCTGGACGAACACTTTGTCGTCGACGTTTACCAGACCGGGTCGGGAACCTCATCCAATATGAACGCGAACGAGGTCATCGCCAACCGCGCGATCCAGCTGCGGGGAGGAGAGATTGGAGACAAGTCCGTCCACCCGAACGACCACGTCAACCTGGGCCAGTCCTCCAACGATGTCTTCCCCACGGCGATTCACGTGGCGGCGGCCGAGTCGGCCCAGTCACGTCTCATCCCCGCCCTCGAGGGGCTCCAGGACGAACTGAAAAAGAAATCAGAGGAGTTCTGGGATGTCCTGAAGATAGGACGCACCCATCTCATGGACGCGACACCGATTCGCCTTGGACAGGAGCTTGGCGGACACGCCAGCCAGATCGAGCACGGAATTTCCCATCTCCGCGACACCCTCGGACACCTCCGGGAGCTCGCCATCGGCGGCACCGCGGTTGGAACCGGGATCAACACCAGGGCCGCCTTTGGCTCGATGGTGACCGCTGAGCTGTCGAGCGAAACCGGCATCGAATTTACCGAAGCTGGGAATCACTTCGAGGCGCAGGCGGCCCAGGATGCGGCCGTGGCCGTCAGCGGGGCCCTCAAAACGATCGCCGTCTCGATGATGAAGATCGCTAATGACATCCGCCTGCTCGCCATGGGACCGCGCTGCGGCCTGGGGGAGCTGAAGCTTCCGGCGACCCAGCCCGGCTCCAGCATCATGCCCGGAAAGGTCAACCCGGTCATGTGCGAATCGGTGATCCAGGTCGGCGCCCAGGTTCAGGCAAATGACCTCGCCGTGCAGCTTGGGGGCCAGTGGGGCCAGCTCGAGCTCAACACCATGCTCCCCCTCATCGCCCGCAATCTCCTCGAGTCGATGCGGCTGCTGGCCAATGTCGCCCGGGTCTTCACCGAAAAATGCATCAGCGGTCTCGAGGCCGATGCCGAGCGTTGCCGCTCGCTGATCGAGGAGAGCCTGTCCATGGTCACCTCGCTCAATCCCCTCATTGGCTACGACGAGGCCGCCAAGGTGGCCAAGGAGGCCTTCGAAACCGGTAAGACCGTTCGCGCGCTGCTCGAGGAAAAAGAGCTCGTCTCGAAAGAGGACCTCGACAAGGCGCTCGATCCCGAATCGATGACCCGACCCTCTGAATGATCCTGCAGACCTCACGGTTTGCCTTTGCATTAGCACCCGCCTCTTATATTAATAGTCGGTTCGCTTTTCATTTCGCGGAGCCAGAGTAAGGCGATCGAATTCAAAGATGCTTTTTGGAACACAGACTATCAACGAAAAGGGACATCTCGAGGTGGGCGGCTGCGATACCGTCGAGCTGGCGGGAAACCATGGGACACCCCTCTACGTGATCGACGAGGAGGCCCTGCGCCGACGCTGCGTTGAGTACAGGGAGGCCTTCCAGGACAAATCCCCCTCGGCCACGGTGGCCTTCGCCACCAAGGCCTTTCTCTGCAAGTCCATGGCACGCCTTGCCTGCGAGGCCGGCCTTCATCTCGACGTAGCCTCCCTTGGCGAGCTCCGACTGGTCGCCGAGGCCGGCGTTCCGATGGAGAAGGTCACGCTGCATGGGAACTACAAGAAGGATGAGGACATCGAGGCGGCCCTCGACCTTGGCGTGGGGCTCGTAGCTCTTGACTCGACAGATGAATACAGGCGTCTCTCGGAGCTGGCCGCAGAGCGGGGAATCCGGCAGCGCTCCATCCTGAGGGTGTCGCCGGGAATTGATGCTCACACCCTCGACGCGATCTCGACCGGCCGCAACGACACCAAATTCGGCATCACGGTAGAATCCGGAGCCGCCCTCACGGCAATCGAAGAATGCCTCTCCATGCCGGGCATCGAGCTGATCGGAATCCACTCACACATCGGAAGCCAGATCCTCGAGCTCGAGCCCTTCCAACTCCTGGCGGCGAAGCTGATGGACCTCCTGCTCAGCGCCAGGGAGAAGACCGGCTGGAATCCGGAGCTGGTGGTCCTGGGCGGCGGCCTGGGAATCCAGTACGAGGAAAGCGACAACCCTCCGGAACTCAGATCCCTTGCCGAGGCGATCGTCGATGGCGTCGAGCGCGAGGCGGCCGCGCGAGGACTGGAAATACCCCGCATTGGAATCGAGCCCGGCAGATCGATCGTCGGAGAGCTGGGCCTCACCCTCTACGAAATCGGCCCCATCAAGACCGTTCCTTCCGCAGATGGAAATGCCCGCACCTACGTCTCGGTCGATGGCGGGCTCTCAGACAATCCCCGGCCCGTCATGTACGGATCCCCCTACCCTGTCATCCTGGCCAACAGGGCCGGGGAGGAGGCGTCGAGCGAAGTCCGGATATCCGGCAGGCACTGCGAAACGGACACCCTGGTCCCCAGGGCTCTTCTTCCCGCGCCAAAATCCGGCGACCTGCTGGCCGTTCAGTGTACAGGGGCTTACAATCACACCATGGCGAGCAACTACAACTTCTTCTACAGACCTGCCGTCGTCTTCGTCGAGCAGGGAAAAGCTCGCGAGGTGGTGCGACGTGAAACCCAGGAAGACCTATTGGCCCGCGACCTCGGCTGAGGTTGAAGCGCGCCGTATATCCAGCTGTCCAGGTCTGCGGAGGCCCGGCAGGGTTCTGCTGCCGGCATCCCTGGCGCTGGCGCTCCTGCTGAGCGGCTGCGGAGGCCCCTACCTCTTCCAGCAGGGACTCGGCCAGCTCGACATCTCGCTGAACCGGGTGGAACTCGACGACACCATCCTCCTTGATTCGCTCGATACATCCCAGCGCGGCAAGCTCAGCTGGATTCCCCGGATCATCGAGTTTGCCGAAGATGAGCTGGGACTCGAACCCGGAGACTCCTACACATCTTACTTCGACACTGAAGGCGGGCCCGTCAGCTATACGGTCGTCGCCAGCCATCCGCTGGCCCTCGTCCCCTACCAGTGGTGCTTCCCGCTCGTAGGCTGCGTTCCCTACAAGGGTTTTTTCAATCCCGAAGATGCCCGCTCGACGGCACTCGCCCTTCGTGAAGATGGCTGGGATGCGGAGGTCTTCCCAGTGCAGGCCTACAGCACCCTGGGCTGGTTCAGCGATCCACTGCTCTCCAACATGCTCTCTCTCTCCATGCCGGATCTGGTGGAATTGCTTCTCCATGAAATCACCCACAGAACCCTCTTCATCCCTTCACGGGGACAGCTGAACGAGGGCTTTGCCACCCACATGGGACGCGAAGGAGCCCGCCTGTTCTTCCTGGCTCATCCCGAAGCGGCCGGCCAGGAAGAGATGAAGAAATATCGCCGGGCGCGGCAACTCGACCGCCAGTACAAAGAACTCATCTCCAGGCTGAAAACTGATCTCGAGATGCTCTACAGAGGAGCGGCCTCTAGTGAAAACAAGCTGGCCAGGAAGAAGGAGCTCTTCGCCTCGGCCACCCGCTCCGCGCGTGAGCTCTTGCAGGCGGACACCATTACGCTGGCCTCCAACGCCAGGGTTGTCGCCAGCGAAACCTACACTGCCCAGCTTGCGCTGCTTGAGCGGCTGCAGGAAAAAACGGGCGGCCATCCCAGGAGGCTGCTGGAGGTCCTGCGAGAGGCGAGAGCTGACGGAAAGCTCAACGAGTTGCTGGCCGCGGAAGCTCAATGAGCGCTGTCCTTCCCCTTATTCGACTGCGCGTCTCGGGCCTGCGAAACTCCATCCTGAACGTCAGGAAGGACTCCGCAGCGAAGAGCCTGGTCATTATTTTCGGGCTTGGAAACGTGATCGGCCTGGGCTATTGGATCAGCCTGAACAGCTTCAGGTTCATTGCCGACTTCAAGGCCTTTGGAGACCTGAACGCCAAGATGATCTCCCTGCTGCTGATGGCCCTCCTCGTCCTGGTGGTCCTCTCCACCATCATCATCTCCTACGCGACACTCTTTCTCGGCAAGGAGACGGCCTTTCTCTTCCAGACCCCGGCCCGCCCGCGCTCCATCCTCCTGCTGAAGCTGACGGAATCGATCGCGATCAGTTCCTGGGCCACGCTCTTTCTCTGCCTGCCTGTGATGGTGGCCTACGGTGTCCACGAGAACGCGCCGGCGCTTTACTACGCGGAGATGACCTCGGTGATGTTGATATTCGTTCTCTTTTCCGGGTGTCTCGGCGCGCTCCTGGCAATCATCCTGGCCCCCCTGTTCAGGCGACTCTCGCCGAAGATGCTGCTGCTGGCTGCCCTGGCCGTCCTGGTCCTGCTGAGCTGGCTCTTCCTGCGTTCCTTTGAATTCGGAACCATTGAAGAAAACCGAAAGAATCTCCTGGTCCTGGACCGCTTCGCCTCGGGCTTCGAGGTCTTTCGCTCCCCCTGGTCCCCGAGCCGCTGGGCCAGCACGGCGATCAGCTCCGCCGTTCACGGAACCCACGGTGAGGTTCTCAGCAACACGCTCACGCTGCTGGCCAATACCCTCATCTTCCTGCCGCTGCTCTCCCTCTACGGAAAAAGGTACTACAACCGGGAATGGGCGGCCCACCAGGGTTCCTCCTACACCCTGGCAACTGTTGGAAGTAAATCTGCGACGACCTGGCGTCCAGGCGGCAGCCCCATGGCCGCTCTCCTGCGCAAAGACCTCCTCCTCTTCATTCGAAACCCCTCCCAGCTGGCCCAGTCTCTGCTCTTTCTGCTGCTGATGGTTATCTACTCGCTAAGCCTCCTCCAGGTTCCGGATTTCTTCAAGGACAGCGTCAACAACTTCCGGCTCTACCGCTTCATCTACTTTGCCAACCAGGTAGCCGTCTGCATGATTATCTCCTCCTTCACCTCCCGCTTTATCTATCCCCTCCTGAGCCTCGAAGGCCGCGCCTTCTGGGTGATCGGGCTGGCGCCCATTCCACGGCGGCGGCTGATGACTCAGAAGGGCGTCTTTGCCATGGCGATCATCCTGCCGCTGGGACTCCTGACCATCTCCATATCCAACCTGGCCCTGAGGAGCCCTCCTGAATTTTTTCTCTCCGCCGTCTACACGATGATCCTCGCGACTCTCTGCCTGACCTCCCTGTCGACAGGACTCGGAGCGGCCTATCCCAGCTTCGATGAGAGCAATCCGGCGCGAATCGCCGTTGGCCTGGGAGGAACCCTCAACTTCTTCGCGAGCGCCCTCACGATCGCCATCCTGGTGGCCATCCAGTCGCTTCCCGAGCTGCTGCTGGCCGCCTCTCCCTCCGTCGAGAAATACTCGCTCCTGGTTCGGCTTACCGGCTACATCGTCGCCGGCGCCTTTACCCTCATCCTCTGCCACGCTGTCCTGAAAATGGGAGAGCGCAACCTGGAGCGCTGTGAATTTTGAAATACATCGAGACCTTCTTTTCACTGTTGATCATCGCCTTCTGGATCTCGATGAACGCCCTGCTGATCTCTCGCGAGGCGGAGCTTGAGAAGGT
>DODI01000412.1:0-2043 GCA_003509045.1 Planctomycetota bacterium
CCTCCCCGGAAGTGTTCAAGACCTGACCAGGGAACTCGCCTAGGGTAGCCGCCGAGAGGACCTCGACATACTCGAGCTCACACCCGGCAACACCATCGAGCCTGCTCAGCAGGAATTCCTTCACCGCATCCACCGAGGTTTCACCGGATGAAATCAGGCTCCTTGCCCCGACAAGTGCCTCGTGTAAAGCAGGGGCCGCCGCCCGCTGCGTCTCCGTGAGCCTGTCGTTCCTCGAGCTCAGTGCCAGGCCATCTTGAGAACGAATGATCGGCATCAGACAGATCTCCACGTCAAAAAGAAGCTCCTCGGTGAGCTTCTTGACGATCTTCGCCTGCTGAAAATCCTTCAACCCAAAGTAGGCTCGATGGGGCCTGATCACATGAAACAGCTGCGTAACGACGGTACAGACTCCCCTGAAATGCCCAGGGCGTCCGGTCCCACAGAGTCCCCTGGCCAGATCCTCGACGAGGACCCAGGACTGGAAATGCTCCGGGGAAAAGTCCTCCTGTTGACCCAGCAGAACCAGGTCGGCTCCCTCGGCTCGACATGCCTCGATATCTGCATCCAGATCGCAGGGATAGCTCTCAAGATCCTCGTCGGAATGAAACTGGGAGGGATTCAGATAGATGCTGACGGCCACCCGGTCACATTCAAGGCGCGCCTGCCTGACCAACGACAGGTGGCCTTCATGAAGGCCTCCAAGTGTTGGGACAAAGCCGATGCTAAGGGCCGATCGCCTGTAGGCTTCGCTCCATATCGCCGCCTTGCTTGAACGCCTGAGAACCTTCACGATGGTCTCTCCTCCTCTCCAATAGTGGGCACTCTCGCCGCCGCCGACCTGAGCTCCTCCAGGAGTTCCTCGACACTCTTCCTCTTGATCGGGTGCACCCTGCCTGGGGCGATCTCATTTAAAGGCTCGAGGACGAAGGCCCGCTCGCACATTCGAGGATGGGGCAAAACCAGATCTCCAGCATCCACCACCAAGTCTCCGAAGAGAAGGATATCGAGGTCAATATTACGCGGACCATTGAGAACCTTTCTTACGCGCCCGAGCTCAGCCTCGACCTCCTGGAGACGGGCCAGGAGGTCTCGCGGTTCGAGGGCAGTCTCCAGCTCCGCCGCTCCATTCAGATACCTACCCTGTGGCGGCCCCCCCACCGGCTCGGTCTCAATCAATGAAGAGATGCTCTTCAACTCTACTCCCTCGATCTCATCGATCAGGCGGGCTGCCCTTTCGATAAATTCACGACGGCCGCCCAGGTTGGATCCAAGGCCAAGCAGAACCGAGACCTTACCACCAGGCAGCAGCGTTTCTTCGGCCATAATGCTTCAGCTCCGCTGCAACACCTGCGGCTCCTCCTCATCCGCCTGGGAGCTTCTCCTGCCAAAAAAGACCAGGCGAAACAGGAACATAACGGGTGTCCATACGAGGTACCCGATAAAAGCCAGGGGAAGGAATACCTCGGGAACAATCGCCAATAGCAGGGCGGCGAAGATGAGGGAAACAAAGAATTCCCAGGAGTGAGACCTCCCAAAAATTCTGGAGCCGATATGCTCAAACTTCAGGCGGCTCGAAACCATGGTGAAGCCCAGGAATACCCCCAGAAATGGCATGATATAGGAGATCGCGGTAACGAATGTCTTCATGCTCTCAATGGAAAAAAGATTCTCTGAGATCCACTTGAGCTCAGCCTGTTCGGCCTGCAGCACATAGTTCTGAAAAATAACCAGCGAGGCGACGCAGCCGGCCGCGGCGGGCGAAGGCAGCCCCTTGAAGCAAAGGTGTGCATCTTCCTCAGGAGAGTTCTCTACGTTGAACCTGGCCAGCCTCAGAAGGGCTCCAAGAAAATAGGCCAGGGAGAAAAACCACACAACGTTCATCCAGCGCGGACTGGTACCAAGCTGCATCTGAAAAATCATGAAGGCTGGAACGAGCCCAAAGGTGATCAGATCGCAAAGTGAATCAAGCTGGGCGCCCAGCTCGGTGGCGCCCTTCACCATCCTGGCAACCTTGCCGTCAAATGCATCGAAGAGCATCCCCAG
>DODI01000412.1:2434-5067 GCA_003509045.1 Planctomycetota bacterium
TGCAGTTGACTGAGCTTGACCAGGGCAGCGAAACCGCAGATACCATTGCCGATGGTAAGCAGGTTGGCGAATAAACTTCCCCGGCGCAATTCCATGGATCTAATCCTCGGTAATTTCCTCGGCTTCTACAGGCGCGAACCTTCCAAGAACGCTAAGACCCCCGCTGACCTTGTCCTTCACTGAAACCGCCGGCTGGAACCCTGCCTCCAACGGCACGATGATCTCCGTGCGTGAGCCGTACTTAATCATACCGATCAACCCACCCCTGACCACAAGATCCTTCTCTTCAAGAGGGCAGATAATCCGCCGGGCTATCGCTCCAGAAATCTGCCTGAGCAAAAGTGGAACATCAGGCGCCCCGTCCTCCCGGATCCTCATGCCAATCGAGTTGCTTTCATTGGAGAGCGTCGCAGCCGCATCATAGGCAACCGCAAAGCCTCCCTCCTTGTACTTGATCCACTCGATCTCACCAGCGCAAGGCGCCCGGTTGACATGGACATTGAACACCGAAAGAAAGATCCCAATCCTCAGACATCTTCCACCGATGTAGTCATTCTCTTCAATCTCCTCAATGTCCCAGATGGTTCCATCCGCCGGTGAAACAAGAACTCCGGCCTCTGCTGGAATGGTCCGCTTTGGATTGCGGAAAAACAGCACCATAAAGCTACCGAACCCTACAGCCAGACCGCACAGGATATACCACCAGGGGCCAAACCATACCGCGAGGGCTAATCCCGCCAGAAACGCAAGGGTACTGATCCCAGACCATTTAAAAATATCGCTACGTCCCCAGGGAGCAAAATAGGCCTCATCTAACTTCAGCAGCTCACCAGGATGACTCTCTGGCTGCCCAACACCCATCAATCCACACTCGGTTGAAGGTCCAGTCATTAAAGGACTTGTGCTCCATGAGGATTGGTTTTCAAATACTCCGTAGACCGGCAAACTCGCATTTGCTGCCAAAAACTCGAACCGTTGTTTCAGCAGGCCTGCAAATCGATGAAAACCGGCATCTGAAAACCTAAATTATTATTATTAAATAGTTTATGATATCAATGGAAAGCTTGGGATATGGCTGAATCACACCATATAGCTCTTCAACAGCCTCCCAGGCCAGCCAAACAAGGTTGACAGGCCCAATGGCCTAAGTTACAAGCCGTTGCTATTAAAGGACATCGACCAAGTAGCATAGACACTATGGAATCTCAAAGCAATACCAGAATAGAGCACGTCCAGGGACGACAGGTTTTCGATTCGAGAGGCAACCCGACCGTAGAGGCTGACGTTCGTCTGGCCGACGGTTCAACCGGCCGAGCGGCTGTTCCCTCGGGGGCGTCAACCGGTGAGCATGAAGCTCTCGAGCTCCGCGATGGAGGAGACACCTACATGGGTAAAGGTGTCCTCCAGGCAGTAGCCAACATCAACGGAGAACTCAGCCAGGCCCTGGCGGGAAAAGACGCGGCCGATCAACGCTCGATTGACGACACGATGCTTGAACTCGATGGAACCGATGGGAAAAAACGCCTCGGCGCCAACGCCATCCTGGGTGTCTCGATGGCTGCCGCCCGCGCCGCCGCAGCCTCACGCGGCCTCCCCCTCTACGTACACCTCGGCAGCGAATCATCCTCGCGACTGCCCTGCCCGATGATGAACATCATCAACGGCGGCGAGCACGCCGACAATAACGTCGATGTCCAGGAATTCATGGTCCTTCCTTCCGGAGCTGCCAGCTTCACCGAGGCGATGAGGATGGGGTCTGAAATATACCACCATCTCAAAACGGTTCTCTCGGCCGACGGTCTCAGCACCGCGGTAGGAGATGAAGGAGGCTTCGCCCCCAACCTTGGCTCCAATGAAGACGCTGTCAAGATCATCCTGCAGGCTGTCGAAGCCGCGGGCTACAAGGCCGGCGAAGATGTCCAGATCTCTCTCGACGTAGCGGCCTCTGAGTTCTTCAACAAGGAGACCGGGGAATACGAGCTCACGGGAGAGGGGCGAAAGCTCGACGCCGATCAGATGATCGAGTTCTACACGAACCTTGTCGACAGCTACCCCATCTTCTCCATCGAAGACCCCCTGGATGAAAATGACTGGGAAGGCTGGCAGAAGATGACAGCTGCCCTCGGAGAGCGGGTCTGCCTGGTCGGCGATGATCTCTTCGTCACCAACATCAAGCGCCTGCAGCGAGGCATCGAAGAGAAGTCCGCGAACGCAATCCTGATCAAGCTGAACCAGATTGGCAGTGTCTCCGAAACCCTGGATGCAATCGAGCTGGCCAGGGAAAACGGCTTCAAGAACCTGATCTCTCACCGCTCAGGTGAGACTGAAGACTCCTTCATTGCCGACCTTGCGGTGGCAACCGAGGCCGGGCTGATCAAGACAGGCGCTCCCTGTCGAAGCGATCGGGTAGCAAAATACAATCAACTGTTGAGAATTGAAGAAAAACTCGCTGGCGGAGCGGTCTATGGGATCGGATAAGGGAAGAGTTTTCTGGCTGGAGGTGTACTGGTTCGCCGTCATCGCGTTAATTGCGGTTACGGTCGCTCTCCTCGTCCTTCCGCCGCGCGCCGTCAGGTACAGCAGCCTGGGTCGCCTTGAAAACGAGCTGGAGGCCAAGAACGAGCGTCTTGACG
>DODI01000443.1:0-3004 GCA_003509045.1 Planctomycetota bacterium
CCAGGCGGGCAGCCGATCCTTTGCCGCGGCGGGAACGTCGAGAATGACAAAACGATGGTCAAGATAGATTCCGCCAACGATCTCTTCACCGGAAAAAACCGGGCAGATCCTGATAGAGAGCGGTGATTTCAATCCCTCCTTCGAATCCTCGGTGCGGAAGCGGCGGTCAGTGCGGGCATCATCAACGGCCCAGCACTCTCCCGCGGAGAGCATCCGGCTGATGGCGAAGTGGCTCATCCTCCTCAGTGGATCCTGGATATCCTCACTGTCCCTGTTGCGGGCCGCGAGAACATGGAACCCCCCGGGCTTCCCCAGCAGGAACAGGAAAGCTCTCTCCGCATCGGTATCAGAGATTACCGAGTCGAGAATGTCCGAGAGGGTTTCGCGCCCCGGCCCGCCTGCGCCAAGCCCAGCGAGAGCTCGCAGGAAACGATCATCATTGCCTTCTTCCCTGGCCATAGCATCCATCCTACCACCCACGCGCCGACCAATGGCAATCTTCCCCCCCGCAGACAGCCTCACCTCAGCCGCCGATGATCTTCCGCGAAAGCACCTCGGCAAAGCCCATGTTCTCAGCCCTCAACAAGGTGATGCGCCTCGCCGAATCCAGCACCTCTACCCTGGAGGCTCCATCGAGGGGGCGACCGTCAGCCACCAGCCGCATACCACGCTTGGGCAGATCCTCCGCGACGAAAACCAGCGAACGGTCAAGGGGCACCGCGAGCGAGAACCGGACGGAGCTGAAGGGAACCGCCTGGTGCGGATAGAGCGGAGTCACAACCATGGCCGCCAGCTCGGGATGTACCGCGGGTCCGCCGGCGGCGAGGTTGTAGGCGGTCGATCCCGCCGCCGTCGCCACCACGAAACCATCACCGGCAAACTTGTTGAAGATCACTCCATCAAGGAAGACGCTGAAGCGTACGCTCTGGCGGGTCTGCCGCTCGAGCAGGACGTCGTTGAAGGCGAAGAGCTCCTCCTGCCGGCCATCTTCAAGCTCGGCGTTAACTCTCAGCACCGGATGCTCATCTGCCTGGTAATTTCCCGAGGTCAGAATCTCAACGACATCATCCAGGCAGGACTGGGGATTCATATGGAAACCGACTGTTCCGAAGTTCACGCCGAAGATGGGCTGCTGGGGAAAGTCGTAGCGGTGCAGGCACTCCATCAGGAAACCATCGCCGCCGAGCACCAGCAGAACCTGGGCGCCGTCTTCGACCGTACCGGGCTCATCCACGATCTCGTAGCCGCCCTCCCGGAGGCGGTCCTCGAGCCTCCCGAGGCTCTCAGCGCACTCCGGCGCCTGCGTATTGGCAAGACAACAGACCCTGGAGAGATTCCGCCCGCTCACGAGGTCACCCTGGCGCCTTCCCTCGCCGCGAAAAAGAGCCACTCGGAAAGCTCATCCTTGCCTCGGCCATCGAGAACCTTGTAGTTCCGGCCGGCTACACCGCCGCTCTCCTCGCGATCTCGATCGCTTCGAAAACGCTTGTAGCTGATCTCTCGAAAATCGTTGTCGAAGTCATAGGCCCGCGAGCCGGAGAAACGCGCCAGGATCACCCCGATCTCATCCCGGGTGAGCAGCCCCTCCTCGTTGTAGCTGACCAGGACGCTCCGCGCCTTTGTCGACAGCACGAGATCGAGCATGGCCGAGAAGACGTCGCCGACGGCCACGCGGCCATTGGTTTCTTTCGGTCGCCGGCGGCCCCTGCGAACGCAATACGCCGACTTGAGATGATCGTAGGGTCTGAGCCCGGTCTTCCCGTAGAGAGACGCCTCGAACTTTCCAATGTCATCGTAGAGATGGTAGCCGGAGAGGATATCCAGCACGTGATAGTTCGCCGCGTACTGGCGCTGGTTGTAGGGCGGATCGAGGTAGAGCACATCACCCTTCAGTCTTCCGACCAGGGCGTTGGCATCTTCACTGTAGGCCCTGTTTCTCTGCGAGCTCTCGATCACCTCGGGCAAGGTCAGCCAGAGGGTCTTCTTTGCAGATGCCTGCCAGCTCTTGAGATAGGCCCCATAGGTGCCGGAGATGTTCGCCACGCGGTCCGCCGCATCGACCAGCGCGCTCAACAGGAGATAGAACTCGCCCCTGGCAAAGAGCTCCTCGCGATATCCCTCGCGCAGGAAGCCGAGAATGCCATCAAGCCGCCGACCATTCTCGTCGGTAAAATAGCGCCGGTCGGCGCCGCCGCCCGGGCAATAATTTCGATAAACAAGTCCCTCCACCGGCTCGATGCAGGTATTGAGATAATGCACCGCCCGGGCAAGCGGCAGCCTTCTCGCCACCCGCCGGGGGGATTCCTGCCCATCATCGTGCTCCAGGATGTCGCCCTGGACATGCATCCCCTCGATGAAATCCTTCGAGCTGAGAGCGTCCCGGTAGCGACCGGAGAATTTCCTGTAGGCCGGCCACCTGCTGACCTCGACAGCCGCTACCGCCTGCGCGTAGCAGGACGGCAGGATGTCGTTAGCAAGCACCTTGTAGCCCCTGCGCTTGAAATGCTTACCAACGCTGGAGGAACCGGCGAAGATGTCGATGAGCGTTCCTCCCTCGACACCCCGGTCTAGGAGCAGGCTCTCTATCTGGCCAAGGAGTTTTTTCTTATTGCCGATGAGACGCATCTTTTGCCGCTGGCTGGTGGCGGGAATAAAAGTCGATTACATTCGATCCCCGGGAAGAAGACAAGCGACAAACCGGCCCTCCAGAAGGGAGGAGGACCTCCGGGGTATCCAAAAAAACCGGGCTCGCATCCCTTGGAACACGAACCCGGTTTTCCTGGTAGACGATATCGCGGAACGGACGCTCGGCCTGTCCCCCGCTATCGGCTGGATCAGTACATGCCGCCCATGCCGCCGCCGCCAGCAGGAGCGGCTTCCTTGCTGTCATCAGATATCTCGCTGATGATAGCTTCGGTGGTAAGCAGCAGCCCGGCGATACTCGCGGCATTCTCGAGAGCGGCGCACGTGACCTTGGCGGGATCGATAACACCCGCCTCGACCA
>DODI01000160.1:0-219 GCA_003509045.1 Planctomycetota bacterium
GTCGGATAAGAGCCCCGTCTATCTTCGCGCGGACCAGGAGGAGGACCGCTGGCTGGCTCCCGCCGACGCCGAGGTCGACTCCTCCGGCAAGCTTGTAGGAGATATGGCCCTGGCCCGCCGTAATGGTGAATTCAAGCTCATCAGCGTCAATGATGTAGAGTTTATCGATGTTTCTCCCCGGCAGATGGTGGGGGTCTCGGCGTCGCTGATTCCCTTCCT
>DODI01000160.1:562-5313 GCA_003509045.1 Planctomycetota bacterium
GCCAACCGCGCGCTCATGGGTTCGAACATGATGCGCCAGGCTGTTCCCCTGCTGAAGGTCCAGGCTCCCCTGGTGGGGACCGGGATGGAGAGCGAGGTGGCCAGGTTCTCCGGCATGGTCGTCCGGGCTCCGAAGACAGGTACCGTCAAGCAGGTCGATGCCAAGCAGATCACTATCGGAGACTCTGAGCCTGTTCAGCTGAGGAAATTCCAGGGACTCAATGAGAGAACCTGTCTCAACCAGCGTCCCGTAGTCCATGTCGGCGACAAGGTCAAGGCCGGCGATGTCATCGCCGACGGCGCGGCGACCAAGGAAGGTGAGCTCTCCCTTGGCGCCAACGTGCTGGTCGGTTTCATGACCTGGGACGGCTACAACTTTGAGGATGCGGTTCTCATCAGCGAGAAGCTGGTCACGGATGACGTCTACACTTCGATTCACCTTGACGAGTTCGAGATTGAGATCCGTGAGACCAAGCTTGGTCGCGAGGAGTTTACCCGGGAGATCCCGAATGTTTCCGAACGGGCCCTCAGGAATCTCGACGAGGATGGCATTGTGCAGATTGGAACGCATGTCAGGCAGGGCGATATCCTGGTCGGCAAGGTCGTTCCAAAATCCAAGAGTGAGCTTTCGCCTGAGGAGAAGCTCCTTCACGCGATCTTCGGTCGTGCCGGTGAGGACGTGAAAAACGATTCGCTCGAGGTCACCTCGGGTGTAGAGGGCGTGGTGATCGGCGCCAAGCGTTTCCAGCGCAAGTCCCTGACAAGCGATGAGAATCGCAAGCAGGACAGGGATGACGCGAAGGCTGCCGAGGCGGAGGCCAGGGAGCTTCTGATCGCGGAGGTGAGCAGTTGCCTGGAAGCGCTGCATGCGATTCTCGGCAAGAAGCCGGTTGGCGATGACAGGAAGATCCTGAACGCCGAGGATCTGGTGGATCTCGACAGCGTTGCTTCCGTCAAGATGATTCTAAGGCTTGAGAACTTCACCAAGGGCAGGACTCCTGAGAAAATCAACGATCTCAAGGAATGTCTCCAGGAGCATTTTTCCCGCATGGAGGTGATCGAGGACCGCAAGAGCCGCCTGGTGAATAAGTTCACCAGGGGAGATGAGCTATCCCCGGGTGTTCTCGAGATGGTGAAGATCTTCGTTGCAACCAAGAGGAACATGTCGGTTGGCGACAAGGTTGCCGGGCGGCATGGAAACAAGGGTGTGATCGCCAAGATCCTTCCCGAGGAGGATATGCCCTACCTCGAGGATGGAACCACTGTCAGCATGCTGCTGAACCCGCTGGGCGTCCCCTCTCGTATGAACCTGGGCCAGATTCTTGAGACCCACCTCGGTCTCGCGGCCAGCAAGCTGGGCTTCAGGGCGAAGACTCCGGTCTTCGATGGATGCACCGAGGATGAGATCAAGCAGAACCTCAAGGAGGCCGGGTATTCGGAGACTGGCAAGCTGACCCTCTATGATGGCCGTACGGGTGAGGCGCTTGAGCAGCAGGTTACGGTTGGTTACCTCTACATGCTGAAGCTGCACCACCTCGTGGATGATAAGATCCACGCGCGCGCCACCGGGCCCTACTCGCTTATCACCCAGCAGCCGCTGGGTGGAAAGGCGAGGTTCGGCGGTCAGCGTTTCGGCGAGATGGAGGTCTGGGCGCTCGAGGCCTATGGCGCGGCCAACATTCTCCAGGAGCTTCTGACGGTGAAATCTGACGATGTGGATGGCCGGGCGAAGATCTATGAATCCATGGTCAAGGGTGAGAACACCCTCGAGCCGGGAACGCCTGTGTCTTTCAATGTATTAACCCATGAGATCAAGGGGCTGGGGTTCTGCCTGGAGCTTCACAAGAGACGGGACGGAGCTCCCTCACCCGCGGCCATGCCGAATGAGAACTAGGCAGGTAGCCGTCCGGGCGCGTATCGTTTACAGAGACAAGAAAACCTTTAACGAATAAAAACAGGAGATCTTCGAAAGTGGATTCAATCTACGAGAAGGTTAATGACTACGGCTCGGTATCTATCCGACTCGCTTCACCCAACGACATCCTGTCCTGGTCCTATGGTGAGGTGAAGAAGCCCGAAACGATCAACTATCGCACCTATCGTCCCGAGAAGGACGGTCTGTTCTGCGAGAGGATTTTCGGGCCGGAGCGTGACTGGGAGTGCTTCTGCGGGAAGTACAAAGGGATCAAGCACCGCGGCATTATCTGCGACCGTTGTGGAATCAAGATCACTCACTCCAGGGTCCGCCGCGAGAGGATGGGGCATATCAATCTTGCCGCTCCCTGTGTGCATATCTGGTTCTTCAAGGCCACTCCTTCGCGCCTTGGAAATCTCCTGGCCATGAAGACAGCCTCGATGGAGAGGATCATCTACTACCAGGATTACGTTGTTATCGATCCAGGAGATGCTCAGCTCAAGCGCAACCAGCTTCTCACCGAGGAGGAGTATACCTATTGCCGAGAGAAGTACGGAGACTCCTTCGAGGCCGATACCGGCGCCGAGGCCGTGCGGAAGCTCGTTCTCGCCATCGATCTCGAGAAGCTCACTGAGGAGCTCAAGGCCGAGCTGAGAACCACCAAGAGCAAGCAGAAGACGAAGGATCTCATCAAGCGGCTCAAGATCGTCAAGTCCATCCTCGATTCCGGCAACAAGGCGGAGTGGATGGTGTTGGATGTCGTGCCGGTCATTCCGCCTGATCTGCGTCCCCTGGTCCTGCTGGAGAGCGGCAACTTCGCGACCTCTGATCTGAACGATCTCTACAGGCGCCTGATCAACAGGAATAACCGCCTCAAGAAGCTTCTCGATCTGAACGCGCCTGATGTAATTATTCGTAACGAGAAGCGCATGCTGCAGCATTCCGTCGACGCCCTCTTCGATAACAATCGGTGTCGGCGTCCGGTACTGGGCTCGAACAACAGGCCCCTGAAGTCGCTTACCGACATGATCAAAGGTAAGCAGGGTCGCTTCCGCGAGAACCTGCTCGGCAAGCGGGTTGATTATTCGGCGCGGTCGGTTATCGCTGTCGGCCCCGAGCTCAAGTTGCACCAGTGCGGGCTGCCGAAGAAGATCGCTCTCGAATTGTTCCAGCCGTTCATCATCCGGCGCCTGAAGGAGCTGGGTCATGCGGATACGATCAAGAGTGCCAAGAAGATGCTCGAGCGCAAGGATGAGGAGGTCTGGGATATCCTCGAGGAGGTTATTCATGAGCATCCCGTTCTGTTGAACCGGGCGCCTACCCTGCATCGTATGGGAATCCAGGCTTTTGAGCCTGTCCTCATCGAGGGGAACGCGATCCTGATTCACCCGCTGGTCTGCGAGGGTTTCAATGCCGATTTCGATGGTGACCAGATGGCCGTTCACTTGCCATTGTCGCTCGAGTCTCAGGTCGAGGCCTCGACCCTGATGCTGGCTACCAACAACGTATTCTCGCCCGCCAGCGGCCGACCGATTATCGCTCCGTCGCAGGACATCGTCCTTGGTTGTCACTATCTCACCGCCGCGGTGCGCTGCAAGGATGAAGAGCGGATGATCTTTTCCTCGCAGATGGAGGTCTTCCGTGCTCATCAGCAGAGCAAGGTTGTATTCCACACCCGTATCAAGGTACGCCTTGGGGATGAGGTGAACTTCAGGACCAGCGAGGGAATTGAAAACCAGGAGAGTGGTCTCTACGAGACCACGGTTGGCCGTATCTATTTTAACGATGTCCTGCCTGTCGGCATGGATTTCTACGATATGGACATGAGCAAAGGCAACCTGAACCAGGTTATCCACGACTGCTACCAGTTGCTTGGCCGCAAGTCGACCCTCGCTCTTCTGGATGATCTCAAAGAGCTGGGCTTCAAGAGCGCGACCATTGCCGGAATCTCCTTCTCCAAAGACGATCTGCGCGAGCCCGACACCAAGCAGAAGACCTTGAAAGCTACGCAGAAGCTTGTCTACGAGGTTGAAGAAAAGTACCAGGCGGGTGTGATCACCGAGGGTGAGCGCTATAACCAGATCATCGACCTCTGGACCCACGCTACCGAGCAGATTGGCGAGGACCTGATTCAGGCGCTGAAATACGATGACCGCAAAAATCCTGAGACCGGCGAAGTCGAGCCCTATCTGAATCCCATCTACGTTATGGTGGATTCGGGCGCTCGAGGAAGCGTTACCCAGATCCGGCAGCTGGCTGGAATGCGCGGCCTCATGGCGAAGCCCTCCGGCGAGATCATCGAAACTCCGATCAAGTCGAGCTTCCTCAATGGGCTCTCGGTTCTCGAGTATTTCTCCTCGACGCACGGCGCCCGTAAGGGACTGGCCGATACGGCCCTCAAGACCGCCGACTCCGGCTACCTGACCAGGAAGCTTGCGGATGTCGCGCAGAATGTCGTTATCACCGAGGCGGACTGTGGAACTCTCGAGGGTATTACCAAGGCTGTTCTCTACAAGGGCGACAAGGTCGACATTCCCCTGTCGAAATCGATCACAGGCCGTGTCTCGCGAAAGAGCATTGTCGATGTGATTACCGACGAGGTGATTGTCGCGGAAAACCAACTGATCACCGAGGATATCGCCAAGCGGATCGAGGCCCTCGGCTACGAAAAGGTCATGGTTCGTTCTCCCCTGACCTGTGAAACGGCCCTTGGCGTCTGCGCCACTTGCTACGGAATGGACCGTTCGACGGGACGTGATGTGGAGAGGGGAATGGCCGTTGGAATCATCGCGGCGCAGTCCATCGGTGAGCCTGGCACTCAGCTCACCATGCGTACC
>DODI01000160.1:5620-9417 GCA_003509045.1 Planctomycetota bacterium
TCAGCTCACCATGCGTACCTTCCATATTGGTGGTGTCGCGTCCAAGGCTGTCGAGGAGTCATCCTTCGAGAGCCGCCATGATGGAGAGGTCAAGTACGAGAACATCAAGTACGTCACCAACGCGGAGAAGCAGGATGTCGTGCTCAACCGTAATGGTGAGGTCGTCATTATTGACGACAAGGGCCGGGAGCTCGAGCGCGCGGGAGTACCCGCGGGCGCTATTCTTCACGTGCCCGAGGGCGGCAAGGTCAAGACAGGAGGTTCGGTGCTGACCTGGGAGCCTCACATGATCCCGATCCTTGCCGAGATGGATGGAATAGTAGAGTACGATGACATTATCGAAGGTGTCACGATGCAGAAGGAGCTGGATACGGTCACCAACAAGACCCGCTACCTGATCATCGAGCACAAGGGAGAATGTCACCCGCAGATTATCGTCAAGGACAAGGCCGGTGATTCGTTGGCCGTTTATCCGATTCCTGAGAAGGCCTACATCGAGGTCGAGGGAGGCCAGAAGATTACCCCGGGTACTCTTCTTGCCAGGAGCCCCAGAGCGATGGACAAGGTCCAGGATATTACTGGTGGCCTGCCCAGGGTGACGGAGATCTTCGAGGTTCGAAAGCCGAAGAACCCTTCGGTCATCAGCGAGATCGATGGTGTGGTCAAGCTCGAGGAAGAGAAGAAGCGCGGCAAGTTCGTTATCAGCGTGACCAACGAAGAGTCCGGGCGCGATCCTGAGATGCACGTTATTCCACACGGAAAGCATTTCCGGGTTCATACCGGTGACATCGTACAGGCTGGTGATTCCCTTGTGGATGGGGCCGTGTATCCGGCGGATATCCTCCGGATCAAGGGTGAAGAATCCGTGCAGCAATATCTCCTGAGGGAGGTTCAGACAGTTTATCGGTCCCAGAATGTGACCATCGACGATAAGCATATCGAAATTATCGTTTCGCAGATGCTTCGCTGCGTGGAGATCGGAGATCCTGGCGATACGGACCTGCTTCCTGGTACCGTCATCGACAAATTCCGCTTCAGGAAGGTAAATAAAGAGACTTTGAAGGAAGGGCGGAAGCCTGCTACAGCTGAGCCCCAACTGCTCGGCATTACCAAGTCCTCGCTTCATTCAGACAGCTTTATTTCCGCTGCAAGCTTCCAGGAAACCACGAAAGTATTGACTGAGGCCGCTCTCAGCGGTAAAACCGACAACCTTGTCGGTCTCAAGGAGAACGTTATCCTTGGGCATCTGGTACCGGCCGGTACCGGATTCAAGGAGTACCTTGAGCAGAGTGTCAAGAAACTTGGCGAGCCCGTTGCCCGCCCGGTTGAGCCGGAACCGCAGGAAAGCGTAGACAGTCTGTTGGCCGGGATTACCGGCGGGTCTGTCGAAGCGGATTCCCCCGAGGTTCTGGACGATTAGTGTTTGAACGATTAATAACCAAATTCCACAGGGAAAACTGAATGCCTACCATTAACCAGCTTGTTCGCAAGGGCCGTAAGAAGGCCAAGCGCAAGAGTAAGTCACGGGTGTTGGACAACTGCCCCCAGAAGAGGGGAGTCTGCCTCCAGGTGAAAACGATGACTCCCAAGAAGCCGAATTCAGCCCTCCGCAAGGTGGCGAGAGTTCGTCTTACCAATGGCAAGGAGATCACAGCTTACATTCCTGGTATCGGGCATAACCTGCAGGAGCACAATATTGTCCTTGTGCGTGGTGGGAGAGTCAGGGACCTCCCCGGTGTCCGCTACCACGTAATTCGTGGAACGCTCGATACCCTTGGTGTCGATGGGCGCCAACAGTCCCGTTCCAAGTACGGTCGTAAACGTGGTTGATATCGAGAGACGCTAAAGCATGCCAAGACCAAGAAGATCTAAGAAGACGAAAGAAAAGAAGACCAAGTTCAAGTTCAAGTCGACTGAACGCTATCTCAAGGCGGATCCGATTTTTGACAACATGGTCGTCTCGAAGTTCATCAACCAGATCATGAGTGACGGGAAGAAGACGGTTGCCCAGAAGATCGTCTACACCGCAATCGAGCAGCTTGCCAAACGTGTGGAGGATCAGGAACCTCTCGATGTGTTTCTCGGAGCGATCAACAACGTGAAGCCGAACCTCGAGGTCCGCTCGAAGCGAGTCGGTGGAGCCACCTACCAGGTGCCGATGGAAATCAGCCGGAAGCGTCAGCAGGCCCTGGCAATTCGAGTCATTGTCGGCAATGTTCGCGGACGCAAGGGGAAGCCTGTTGCGCTGAGCCTGGCCGATGAGCTTTTTGATGCATACCAGAAGCAGGGTGCGTCGATCCAGTGGCGTGAAAACACCCACAAGATGGCAGAGGCCAACAAGCTCTTCGCTCACTTCGCCTGGTGATCGATCATAGAATTCTTAAGGGCTGAGAGCTCGCCTTTGACGGCTTGCACTCAGCCTTTTTTTTGCCCGCCGGGAGTCTCTCATGGCCAAGCGCTCGATCCGCAACATAGGAGTCATCGCCCACATCGATGCGGGCAAGACGACGGTTTCGGAACGAATGCTCTATTATTCTCATAAAGAGCATCGGATGGGAGAGGTCCATTCGGGTACGGCAACCATGGACTGGATGCCTGAAGAGCAGCGCCGGGGGATCACGATTACAGCCGCGGCGACAACCATCGATTGGAATGATCTCCAAATCAACATTATAGATACTCCTGGGCATGTGGATTTTACTTCCGAGGTTGAGCGTTCGCTTCGTGTCCTGGATGGAGCGGTTGGAGTTTTCTGCGGTACAGGAGGCGTCCAGGCTCAATCTGAGACTGTCTGGCGGCAGGCGGACACCTACGATGTTCCTCGGCTCGTTTTTATAAACAAGCTTGACCGGGTTGGCTCGGATTTCTTCCGGGTACTCGAGGCCATCCGGGAGAAGCTGGGGTCCAACGCTGTTGCGGCGCAGGTGCCGATCGGCAGCGAGAAGAACTTCGATGGCGTGGTCGATCTTGTCGAGCGCCGGGCGCTTCGTTTTGATTCTCAATCCCTGGGCGAGAAGGTGATCGAGGAAGATGTTCCCGAGGAGTTGGCGGCCGAAGTGGAAGCCTGCCGGGAGAAGCTCATCGAGGCGGCAGCTGAATTCGATGATGGGCTGATGGAGTCCTATATCGAGGGGAGGGATGTCTCCGCGGAAGAGCTCCGGGCGGCGATCAGGGCCGGCACTCTCCTGGGGAAGATGGTTCCTGTGTTCGCCGGCGCGGCCTTGCGCAACCTTGGAGTGCAGCCGCTGATGGACGCGGTCGGCCATTACCTTCCGGCCCCTGGAGATATAGACGCGGTGGAGGGGACGAACCCGCATAATGGAGCAGAGGTTGTTCGCAGCCTGAACGAGGCGGAGCCCTTTTGCGCTCTGGCTTTCAAGACAGTCGCCGACTCTCATGGGGACCTCGTCTATATACGAATCTATAGCGGCAAGCTGAAGACGGGAACCCAGGTACTCAATTCGCGTACCGGAAAAAAGGACAGAGCCCAGAAGCTCTACCTGATGCACGCCAACCATCGAGAGCAGATGGATGAGGCGGTGGCCGGCAACATCTTGGCGATCGTCGGCTTTCGTCACACATCGACGGGCGATACGATTTCCGATCCAGCCAACGCCATAGCTCTAGAGCCCCCGATCTTTCCTGAGAGGGTCATCACGATGGCCATCGAGCCGATCTCAACCGAAGACAGGGATAAGTTGCTGGAATGCCTCGAGAAGCTTGCGCGGGAGGATCCCACCTTCGGCTGGAAAACGGACAAAGACACCGGGCAGCTGGTTATCTCGGGGATGGGGGAG
>DODI01000456.1:0-3547 GCA_003509045.1 Planctomycetota bacterium
CATGGCACCGATGAACTCAGGTCGACTACCGCATCTTGAACAGGTCGCTCTCGACGACCTGGTGAATCATCGACCGCACAGGGTGTCCCGCCGGGCGCCCCGCCTCGACGATCGCCTCGACCGTGTCCCGGTCGGCGAACTCCACCTCGGCGCCGGTCGAGAGCACCAGTAGCTGCGACGCCAGGTGACGTGCCACCTGGTCCAACTCCGAGTCCAGCAGGAGCCGCTTGTAGTCGTCGATGCCGGTGAACGGTTCGCCGTCTGATGTGATGCCGCTCGCGTCCACCGGCGCGCCCTCGAGGTACGGACTCTGAATGACCCACGAGCCGAACTCGAGCTGCCCTCCCGACAACCGGTAGTTGGTTCGGAAGCCGCCGATCGGGTCGAATGACTCCAGTGCGAAGCCTGGAGGATCGATGGCCCGGTGACAGTTCGCACAGACCGGGCTCTGACGGTGCGCATCGAGCTGCTCGCGGATGGTGGTGGTCCCGCGGATGTCCGGTTCGAGCGCGCCCACGTCGGCCGGTGGCGGGGGCGCCGGCCGCCCCAGCAGGTTCGTCAGCACGAAATTACCGCGCATGACCGGAGAGGTCACCGTTCCATTGGCGGTGATTTTCAGGATGCTGCCTTGGGTCAGCAGCCCTCCCCGTGGGCTGTCGGGCGGGATCTTCACCTTGCGGAAATGCTGTCCGGCGACTCCCTTGATACCATAGTGGTTCGCCAGCGGACGGTTCAGGAAGGTGAAGTCCGAATCCAGCAGATTGCTCACGCCAAGGTCATCCTTGATGAGAGACGCGAAGAAGAGCTCGGTTTCCTTCCTCATCCCCTGGCCGAGGATCTCGTTGAATTCCGGGTAGAGCTTCTCATCGGGGGTGGTGGCGTTGATCTCCCGCAACCTCAGCCACTGCCCAAGAAAATCCTCGACGAAGCGCATCGATTTTTCGTCATCCAGCATGCGATCGACCTGCGCCGCGAGCACCTTCGGATCGGACAGCTCGCCGGCCTTCGCGAGCTCAAAGAGCTTCTCATCCGGCAGGCTCTTCCACAGGAAGTACGACAGGCGGGTAGCGAGAGCGAAGTCATCGAGCTTGCCCGGCTCGCCGCCATGAAAGAGAAACGCGGGAGAGCTGAACAGGGCGCGCAGCGGCACTCGGAGCGCGTCGATGAATTTGCGTCCGGCTTCGAGCGCCGGGCGGGCCAGGCTGACGAGCGCCTCGGTCTCACCTTCCCGCGGGGGTCTCCTGAAGGCGAGCGGCGCGAGCCGGCCAAGGATGTCGGCCACCTGCTCGAGCGGTTTCCTCTTCAGCACAACCTCGAAGGCGCTGCGGTAGCCATCAGGACCGTCGGATTCCCGGCGTTTCAGCCAGTTCAACTCCTTGTATTCGACATCGCCAAGGAGCCGACGGGTGCTTTGAGGCGGCCAGCTCTCAAAGAGCGGCCCCTCCACCCGAATCGTCTTCATCGCCATACCTTCGCCCTTGTACTTCTGGGCACCGCGAATATAGACGCGCTTGGGATAGGTGAGCCCGGCCACCGAGGGGTAGAGGTAATCTCCCGGCTTCAGCAGTGCCTTCACCTCGACCGTGCGCGGCTTACCGGGAATGAGGTCAAAGGCCCCGAGCAGCTGGGAGCCGCCGCCTTTCTCGCTGGTGTGGATAATCGTCAGGATCAGGGGCTTCCTGGACTGGTAGGTGTAGGCCGCCACCTTGATGCTGTAGATCCCCGGGTCGCGGATATGGAGCCCGCTGTTATCGGACTTCAGGATATGCTCCTGGTCCACGAACACAGCGACGGCATCCTCGAGCTTCCTGGTGATACTTCCACCTCGCCTCAACTCCCGGCCATGCCACATGTCTACATAGCTGGAGTGCCGGTAGTCAATCACCTTGGGCTTACCCTTCGGACGGCTACGAAGATTGATGGCCGCGTCGATGGCGTAGTCAGCCGCATCGAGGTAGCTGCGGATATGGAGCGGGGAGATTCCCTGCCCGGCGCCCACCGTGTCAAAACCGCCGGAGTCGCTCTCGGCTGGCAGGATCTTGGCGAGATCCTCTCGAACCAGGAGCAGGTCGCGCATCGTGTACTCGTATTCGAGGCGCGTCAGGCGGCGGGCCGGAACACGACCCTCCCGACGCTGCCTGGAGAGGTTCTCTTTGAGAAGATCGCGTTTCAGCGAGTCGAGCGCCTTCGCGCGGAGCCTGGGTGAAGGCCGGGCCTTGCCCTTCGGGGGCATCTCACCAGCGTCCACCCGGTCAAAAACGAGCTCCCACTTTCGGAAGGTGGCGGGGTCGGAGAGATCGTAGCCAAGCTGCTCAAAATCCAGCCGCGTCTTCGTATCGCCATCGTGACATTTAAGACACGCTGCCTTGACCAGGGGCGCGACCTCGGCCTTGAAGTCCTGCCCTGAAACCTCACCGGCCGCAAAGATGCAGCAGGAAGCAATAAACAAAAATGCCAGCTTCCTGGCTCCAGGCTTATAGTCTTCTCGGTTTACCCGGGTCTGCACGGTCTGCATCTGTTTCCAGAGAACTTGTTCGCCAGCTTCAGCAACGGGGGTCAAGCAAATCCAAAATCCATTCATTCAATGGTATCCAATTGCTGAGCGGATATTTGGACAAAATAATTCCGGAATGATTCGCAACAAACCGCAAAGGCCTGGCAATTCAACAGCCTACAGTTTAAGGCTTTATTTCCAGTGAATACAAATTCAGACAAGGTCGAAAGCCGGACGCCGGGGTTTCCGGTGGGCTGGAAATTGGTTCAACAAGTCCCGCTGGTTGTGCAAGACTGTCGGGCTGTCGCCCGTGCGTCTCGACGCACGATTTTCTCCAACGCGGAAATCGCCCGGCCAGGTGGCCTATAGCCCTGGCAGGCAAAGATCATACGCAAGGATACGCTGATGAAACCCCACCTGCTGTGCCTCGCCCTCTTGAGCTGTCTCACCATCCATTCACGGTACACCCTTGCCGAAGAGCCCATCGATGGCCCAAAGTACAACTTCGTCTGCGCCGACTATGCCAAGGGCGAGGTCTGCCTCGTCACCGACAAGGGAGAGATCAAGCGGGTCATCAAGACCCGGAACCCCAACGATGTCTGGTCGCTGCCCAATGGAGAGATCCTCTTCGCCTGGAGAATGGGCGTCAGCATCTACGACAAAGACGGTAAGCAGGTCTTCGAGTGGAAGTCGTCGGAAAAGCGCGATGAGATCCACACCTGCCAGGCCCTTCCGAATGGCAACATCCTCATCGCCCAGAACGGCCCCGCCCGATTGATCGAGGTCACCCGAAAAGGCAAGATCGTCAAGGAGATCAAGGTCAAGACAAAGCGTAACGACCTGCACATGCGCTTTCGTATGTGCCGCAAGCTCGACAACGGGAATTACCTGTGCATGGTCTCTTGCGACGATGAGATCAGGGAGCTTGATCCCGAGGGCAAGACCGTCCGGGTGATCAGGGATATCCCCGGAGTCCGTATGGCCAAGGCTCACGCCGTTATGCGGCTCCCCAATGGAAACACGCTCTTTTCAACCGGCGCCGGCGCCATGGCG
>DODI01000214.1:0-4223 GCA_003509045.1 Planctomycetota bacterium
GGTCACGAGGCGACCAGGCGCCGGAAGCTGCTGCTGCACAAACGGGAGATCCGCAAGCTCTACAAGGCCGTGTCGATCAAGGGCCAGACCCTCATACCCCTGAAGGTCTACTTCAACAAGCGCGGCATCGCCAAGGTCATGCTGGGGATCTGCAAGGGAAAGCACGCCCACGACAAGCGCGACGCCACGCGCAAGCGCGACAGCGAACGCGAGATCCGCCGCGAGATCTCCAGGTATTCCAAATAGGCGGCGGCTCAGAGAAGGATTCCCGCGATGCAGGCTGTCATGAAGGCCGCCAGCGTACCGCCGAGCATGGCCTTGAGCCCCAGCCGGGCAAGGTCGCCCTGGCGCTTGGGGGCCAGGGGACCGATCCCACCTATCTGGATCCCGATGCTGGCGAAATTGGCGAAGCCGCAGAGGGCGTAGGTGGCGATGACCTTGGAGCGTGGTGAGAGCTGAGTGAGTCCTTCGGTTCCCTCCCATTCGTACATCTTGAAATAAGCTACCGCCTCGTTGGCTGCCATCTTGATTCCAAGGAGCTCACCGACCCTGGAGCAATCCGCAGCCTCCACCCCCATCAGCCATGCGAAAGGCCAGAACAGGTATCCAAAGATCACCTCCAGGCTCCAATCCTGGTTCACCCAGCCCAGGATTCCATTGACCACCGCGATCAGCGCCAGGAATACGATGAGCATGGCGCCGACATTGATGGCCAGCTTGACCCCGGTGATCGCGCCCTGGGCGACCGCATCGATGATGTTGACCGATTGTTTCGGAACCTCCACCCGTACGTCTCCGAGAGTCTGCGGCTCCTCCTCCTCCGGCCTCAGAAGCTTCGCGATCAACAGGGCGGCCGGAGCAGAGATCACCGATGCGATGAGCAGGTGCCCGGCATCAATCCCAATCGAAACGTAGAGCGCAAGCACCCCACCTGCCACAGTAGCGAACCCCCCGACCATGACCGCCATCAACTCGGAATTGGTCATCGTCGCCACGTAGGGCTTGATCACCAGGGGAGCCTCGGTCTGCCCGACGAAGATATTGGCCGCCGCCGAGAGACTCTCCGCTCCGGATGTACGCAGGCTTCTCTGCATCACCCAGGCCATGCCGCGAATCACGAACTGGACCACCCCGATGTGGTAGAGAATCGACATGAAGGCGGAGAAAAAGATGATCGTTGGGAGAATCTTGAGGGCCAGCAGTCCATTTTCGTGACCACCTTTCGTATGGGCATTGAGTTCTTTATCCTGGACATGCCCCTTGAAAAGAAACTCGGTCCCCTCGTCCACGCAGGCCAGCAGGCTGTTAAACGCATCGCCGAGAAACTCGAAAAATATTTTCCCGGGGGGCGTATAGAAAATCAGGATGGCGAATGCAAACTGCAGTAAAAGCCCGCCCCCCACTACCCGTAGAGAAACCTTTTTACGATTGGAGCTCATCAGCCAGGCAAGGCCCATCATGACGAACAATCCGAATACGCTGATCAGCCTCTCCTGCATGTATTCCATGAATAGCCAGCTTCCCTACGCTACCTGGTTCCCGGCGCGGGAGTCCGTCCCGGCGGCGGCCTCCAGCAGCAATTGCGAAAGATCACCCAGTTCTGAACAACTCTTTAAATGACGAGGGTGGATGAAAACCCTGACCCGCTTGACGAAATCATCAAATTGTTCGTGCGCCAGGGTGCGGACCACCGGCGAGACCTCCTCGAGCGGCCGGTAGGAATTCTTCTTCTGGTCGAAGACGTCGATCTTGAATTCGACCTCCTTCTCGACCGGCGGCGCATCGATCAGCACCTCGTGGCCATGGATCTCTCCACCGGTGCGACTGCTAAGCACCCGTGCGAGCTCGTCGGAGCAGCCCACGATCCAGTCATAGGAGCGCCGTGCCACCTGCTCGTAGACCTCGGCGCTTTCGTAATAACTGAACTGGGCCAGTCTCTTGTAGAGGGTACGCCGATGGCCAAAGAGCCCGTCGAGGAGTTCGCGCGCCGCCGGCTGCCTGGCGACGTTGCGCATCTGGGTCACCATGCCATCCTGGGAGAGGCGAAAGACTTCGTCGCGGGCGATGTCGCGGTGGAGCAGGTAGAAGGCCCGCTGCAGCATCGACGTGGCGGAGCGAACCCCGTGATGCCAGTAAACCTCGCTGAACATCACATAGCGCGCAAAGACCATCATCTCGGCGGCCGTCTTGCCCTTCTGGGTGATGGCGAGACCATCGCCTGCCTCGTTCAGGCACAGGCTACCGATCAGGCGGCCCTGATCGTAATTGCGTCCGTAGGGAACCCCGGCGTGAAAGCTGTCGCGCATCAGATAGTCGAGCTTGTCGATGTCGATCGGCCCCGAGAGCATGCTCGACAGGATCCGCTCCGAGGGCGTGGTCGCCGCTCCGGAAAGGAGGGCGAGAACGGCGTGTGGCTTGATTCCCCAATCTTTTTCGAGACAACTACCGAGCTCACTATCCACAAGGAAGCCCGCGGCGAATTCTTCGTGCCTTGGAACTCCATCGAGCCTGATATCCTCAATCGGATGGCAGAAAGGCCAATGGCCGATGTCGTGCAGGAGAGCCGCGACGATAAAGAGCTCGGCCTGCTCTCGGCTGATCGATTCAGCGAAGCGCTCATTGTGCGAGAGGTGCCTGAGAAACAGCAACCCCAGGCGATAGACCCCGAGCGAATGCTCAAAGCGGCTGTGAGTAGCGGCCGGGTAGACCAGGGAGACGAGCCCGAGCTGCGGAATTCCCGAGAGGCGGCGAAACTCCGGGCAATCGATCAGGTCTCGCACTCGCTCGGTGAGCGGCACATCCAGCTCCGGCGAGAGGCGGACCACTCCTCCGGATGAATCCAGTCCGGCAACCTCGGGTATCGATCGGATATCCGACATCAGCTACATCACCCCTTCAGCCCGATCTCTCGCAGTCGCTGCTCGAGATACTCGCCGGCGGTTATGGGCTCAAAATTCGGCGGACGGTCCTCGCTCACGAACCTGTCCATGACCGTCAGGTCGCAGGCTGAGAAAGGATGCACGAAGAAAGGAATCGAATAACGCGACTCGTTAACGGCACGCTTTGGATTAGAGACACGGTGGGTCGTCGCCGGAACGATTCCGTTTGTCACCCTGGCAATCATGTCACCGCTGTCGACCACGATCTGGCCTGACTTCGCATCAACGGGAATCCACTCGTTCTCGCGTGTCAGGATCTCGAGCCCTCCCTGGGTCGCCTCGCACAGGAGCGTGATGAGGTTGATGTCCTCGTGGGGAGCCGAGCGGAAGGCCGTCGGATCTACCTCTCCGGACAACGGAGGGTAGTGGATAATGCGCAGCACGTGATTACCATCAACGATCATGTTCGAGAAGGTCTCCGCCGGGAGCTCAAAGAACTCTGTAAGGCTCTCGAGCAGGATGCGGGCGCAGTCTTCGAGACGGCGGAAGATCTCCTGGGCATGCAGCTGGAATTCAGGAATCTCCGCCGGCCAGACATTGCCTGGATATTCAGCCCGGTAGGGATGCCCCTCGGGAAGATCCTGCCCCACCTGCCAGAACTCCTTGAGATCAGGCTTGTCGTAATCCTTGGCGTGCTCGACTCCGAAGGGAGTGTAGCCGCGGGCGCCCGCCTCGGTTCCCGCGTATTGTTTCTTGATGTCTTCATCGAAAGCGAAAAAACTCTCGAAAGCATCGTAGCCTTCCCTGACCAGGGAAGGCTCCACCCCATGCCCTTCGAGCTTGATGAATCCATAGTCGAGCAGGCCCTGCCCAAAGGTCTGGACAAAGCTCTTGCGGCGCGCGGAATCATCCGACATGAAGTCACCCAGGTCGATAGTCGGTATCTCGTTGTTTTCTGACACTTGAACCCTCGCGAGAAGTAAATAATAACGAGCCGGGCAGGGCTCATCGGCAAAGCAGATTATCGAAGTGAATAGCTTGCAAGATCTCAGAGAAGGAATCTATCATCACTTCTCGAGGGGGCATAGTTTGTAACGCCCCTGGATCGAAGACGAGGTTGAATGAATGACTACCCGGACGACGGCACTCCGCATTTTATTCCTTTCCGCATTCCTGGCCTGCACCCGGGCGCAGGCCGGTTCCCAGTGGATTTTCAACGAGATCCTCGCGGACCCCGGGCGCGCCAACGATTCCAACAACAACGGTAACTTTGATTCCATCGAGGACGAGTTCCTCGAACTCGTCAATCTGTCAGGAGAGGATGTGGACATCAGCGGCTGGACC
>DODI01000214.1:4525-5165 GCA_003509045.1 Planctomycetota bacterium
CAGGACATCAGCGGCTGGACCATCTCCGACCTGGTGCGAGTCCGCCACATCTTCCCGGAAGGCTCACTGGTTGCCGACGGCTGCGCGGTGGTCATCTTCGGCGGAGGCCCGATCGGACCATCGGCCAGCGGGGCGCTGCGGCTCGCATCGAGCTCGGGAACCCTCGCCCTCAACAACAGCGGCGACACCCTGACCCTCAGCACGAATGCCGGCATCGACATCGCCACCGTCACCTACGGACCGGAGGGCAACAACGACCAGTCATTGACCCTCGACCCTGACCTTGATGGCGCCTGGGCCCAGCATGCGGAGGCCGGCGCGGCTGGCGGAACGACCATGTCTCCGGGAACTCTCACGGATGGAACGTTCTTCGAGGGCTGCACCCAGGGACAGCCGGAACCGCCGGCCTCGGGCTGGGTCATCAACGAGCTCCATCCCTCGCCAGAACAAGATGCGAATGGAGACGGGATAGTTGAAGATGGAGCGGATGAATTCATCGAGGTCGTGAACCTGACGGGGATCGAACAGGACATCTCCAATTGGGCACTCGCGGATGGAGCCACGGTCCGCCATCTCTTCCTCCCGGGAACGATCGTCGCGGACAGCTGCGCGGTGGTGGTCTTCGGGGGAGGCGGCGCGG
>DODI01000161.1:0-3485 GCA_003509045.1 Planctomycetota bacterium
GATGATCGGATCGAAATCCATGAGGCGATAGGGTCTGAAGAAGCTCCCGTTGGCCCAGATCCCCCCGACGTACATCGACAGGTGAGCTGCGAAGCCTGCCAGCATACCGGCCATGCAGCCCTGAACGTTCGAGCGCGGCCAGTAGAGCGCGTAGACCATGGGCGCCAGGAAACAGGCTGCCAGCCCGCTGCCGGTATAGACGATGATGTCCTGCAGGAACCGCGGCGGGTTGACGGCCCCCAGCAGCGCCGCGGTGCCCACCACCAGGGTGAACAGATAGCTCAGCCGCTTCAGGCGGCGTTCGGAGGCCTCGGGATTCATGTTGCGCTGGTAGATGTCTCGCACCAGCCCCGATGAGATCATCAGCAGGAAGCTGTCGACCGTCGACATCACCGCCGCGAAGGGCGCCGCGATCAGCAGCCCCGCGAGCCAGCCGGCGCCGACGTTCTCGGTGAGAAAAACCGCCATGGCGGGCATGATGCGGTCGCTCTCGGCATCCATGCCGGGCATCAGAACCCGGGCGCAGCAGAAAATGATCACCAGGGGGAAGTAGATCAGCGAATAGTAGATCGCCACGGTGAAGATCGAACGGCGCAGGGTTACGGTATTGTTGAAGGCCATGAGCCGCACCATGCTGGCGGGCTGACCGGAGCCCGAGATCGCCCACATGAAAAAGAAAGAGATCACGAGGCTCAGGGGAAGGAAGCCGGCATCGCTGTCGGGGCTCGGGCCGGGACCGGTGACGTAAACTCCCTTGCGGCCATCCTCGGCTCCATAGGCGTAGCCTTGAAGCTCTATGTCCCCGAGGATGAAATCGGAGCGGACCCGGTCTCCCTGGTTTTCGATAACCTGGCTGCGATCTCCAGGAGAGGTGATCTCGAGCACAGCGATCCAGGGCTCCCCGCGTTTTTTGAGTCGGTCCTCTAACGCCAGCTTCGGTATCACCTTAAAAAGCCTGGCCTCCGCTCCTTCATCAGCTCCTGGGATCTGAACCCAGGAGCCCTCGCCCAGCGGGGCGCTACTTCCTTTTGGGCCGCTCGGCTGGAAAACCGCCACCCCTCTGCGCGGCGGACTCATATCAACCATTCTCGAGGTGGCGTACTCGAGTGAGCCCACTCCCTCGGGCGCCTCCTTTCCAACGAGGTAGAGCGCCAGGGGCAACATGATCATGACCCCGAAGACCATGACAACGCCCTGCATGACATCGGTCCATACCACCGCCTTGAAGCCGCCATAGGTCGTATAGGCGATCACCGCCAGGCCAAAGCCAAGCAGGCAGAGCAGGTAGGCGGGATCCACGCTCTCACCGATGGAACCCCTCAGGAAAGTAACGCCGGCTTCAAAGACGCCGACGCCGGCCAGCAGCGTCTTCAGCATCAGGCTGCCGGCCTTGAACTGGGCGATGAGATTGAAGGACATGAAGAAAACGATCAGCGCCACGGCCAGCAGACCGAATCTCGCGCTTCTGAAACGGTCCCGGATCACGTCTGGAACGGTGATGGCTCCCGACCGGCGCGCCACCTGGTTGAGGCGCTTGCCGATGAAGCCCATCGTGCAGATCGGGAAGATGATGTAGCTGCCGATCCAGAGCCCCATAATCCAGCCGTGGCTGTAGATCTTCGAGGGGAAGCCGGTGAAGCTGCCGCCCGAGGCACTGGTGGCGGCGAAGGTCAGGGCGAAGGCCCAGACGCCAAGGCCCCGGTTGCCGAGAAAATACTCGCTGAGAAAGTTGCCTTCCTTGCGCAGGCAGTTCGCGATCACCGCGAGGGCAAAGACAGCGACCGTATAGCCGAGGAAGGTAAAGAGCGCCGGGCTGACGCCGCCCGCCTCGGCGAGAAGGGAGATGTTGAAGCTGGGAGAAGGGCTCATGCGCTCTCCTGCGATTCAACAGAGGCTTCTTCCCCCAGGTCCCCATCCTTCATGTAGAAGAAACAGAACCAGAGGGTGAAGACATCGGCCAGGAGCCAGGGCACCGCGATCCCCCAGAAGAGCCAGGAGGGGACACCCCAGACGGTGCTGAACTCCTCCTCGACAAAAGTCTCCGGAAAGCCGTTCAGGTAGCAATAGGGTACGGCCCACAGGAACGCCGCCGCCCACAAGAGCAGGATGACCCAGGCCTCCCGGCGTGAATCGAGAAACACCGGGTCCCAGGGGATGTTTGCGGGTTCCTGGTTGTTGTCTGGAGCTTTCATCTGTCCCTGCCGGGTCGAATTAGATACTTAAGCTGACACTCTCCACCTGAGACGATCATTCTACGGGTACCGGCGGGGCTTGCATAGACAGCGACAGAACGATAGCCCTCTGCGCGCCATCTCGATAATTCCTCTGGCAGCCGTGGCGTTTTACCCTAAGCTTGGGCCACACCTGCTGAGCAGGCTCAACGAAACAAATCCCCCAACAGCCTGGAACGCCATGCCCTCCCTCGCTACCCCCCGCCCCCTGCTGAGGGCGATCAAGAAACAGGTCGGCAAGGTCAAGGTCTCGCTTCGATCCCAGGGCGAGGCTCTGGAGGAGCTCTTCCAGCTCTTCACCAGCGAGCGGCAGCATCTCAAGCGCTTCAGCTATATGAACGACCCGCGCCTGCGCCTGGCCTACATCCGCTACCATCTTCCACTGAACACGGTGCGCTCGATCTGTGTGCTCAAGGACCTCCTGAAGCGCTACCCGGCGATCGCCGAAACGGAGTGGGTTACGGATATGGGGGCGGGCCCGGGAAGCTCCACCATCGCGAGCCTCCTGACCCTGCCGGCAGACCGTACGCGGCGCTATCTGCTCACGGATCAGAGCCGCGGCGCTCTCCGGGTCGCCCGGGAGATCTTCGAAGAATGCGCGCCGGCTGAAAAAGACGGGGTCAAGACATCCATCACCACCCTGCAACAGAAGCTCCCTATGCTGCCACGCTTCCAGGGACCCACACTCGTGTGGATGTCGATGGTCGTCAACGAGTTCGACCACGCCGAGCACCGGGGAATCGACATCAAACGCTTCTTCAACAAGCTCGCCGAAAAGCTGCCCCCCGGCAGCACGGTCATCATCATCGAACCGGGCCTGAGGGCCCCCGGCCGCCGCCTGCTCGCGCTCCACGACTCCCTGCTTGAATCACAACGCTGGGAGATTCTCGCTCCCTGCACCCACCAGAAGACCTGCCCGCTCCTGAGCGAACCGAAGAGGCCCTGGTGTCATTTTCACTTCAGGTGGCAGCCGGGAGACATCGTCAAGCAGATTGCCGTGCCGCTGGGCCTGACGGCCGGCAAGGGCTCGATGAGCTATCTCGCCATGCAGCCGGCCAAGGAGGGCGGCCTCCTGGGTAACCGGGACCCCGAGCTGGCCCGGGTCATTGGCGACCCGATGGACGTTCGCCACACCGACGCGGGCATCTATCTCTGCCAGGACGGGAAGCGGCGCGTCTTCCGCAACCCGCCGAAAGAAACGACCCGCGGCGCCCTGCTGGAAAGAGGCCGCCAGAACCGGGATGCCCGGCTCGT
>DODI01000520.1:0-4893 GCA_003509045.1 Planctomycetota bacterium
TCGTCCATGCCGGGGACAACGCGCACGGGGATGTCCCGGTTTCCTGGGAACTCGGTAAGCTCTACGGCGATTCGAAAAATTTCTCGCTATGGCAGGTTGAAGGAGGGAAGGAGAAACCGGTGGCGGTCCAGCTCGATCCGGACGCGCGGCGTGTACACTGGATCGTCAGCGGGATGAAGGCCGGCTCCTCCCGTAACTACCGGCTCTTGCCCGCCTCCGAGAGAAAAGCCGTTGCCGTTCCCGGCAAGGGCGTTGAGTGCGTTAACGATGGAAAGAACCTTCTCTTCACCATCGCCGGAAAAAAAATCATCCGGTACAACCATGCCGTCGTCAAGCCGCCCGGCAAGCCGGACCCGGCCTACGACCGCGGCGGCTACATCCACCCGGTCTGGACCCCCTCAGGAAAGCTTCTCACCAACGACTTCCCGCCCAACCACAAGCATCACCACGGGATCTGGTTCCCCTGGACCAACACCGAGTTCGAGGGCCGCCATGTGGACTTCTGGAACAGCGGCAAGAAGGAGGGCCGGATCGAGGTCGTCAAGCTCGACGGCTTCGGCGGCGGGCCGGTCTTCGGCTGGTTCAGCGTCCGCCACAGGTTCCTCGACCTGACGGCTCCCGGTGGAGCGAAACCAGCGCTCGATGAAACCTGGAAGGTGAAGGTCTACGCCATCGGCGACCACTTCCTCTTCGACCTCGACTCGACGCAGAAATGTTCGGGCGAGAGCCCCCTGAAGCTCAACAAGTACCGCTACGGCGGTCTCGGCTTCCGTGGTTCTCACGAGTGGGAGGGTCCCAACGCCTTCTACCTGACCAGCGAGGGTAAGACGCGCAAGGACGGCCACCACACCGCGGCGCGCTGGTGCGAGATCTACGGCAAGCTCGAGGGCGCCTCCGCGGGGATCTCGATTCTCTGCCACCCGAAGAATTTCAGGGCGCCGCAGAATATGCGGATCCATCCGAGCGAGCCTTTTTTCAATTTCGCACCGTGCCAGAACGGAGATTTCAGCATCGATCCAGGAAAGGATTACGTCTCGCGCTATCGCTTCTACGTCCACGATGGAGAACCCGATGCGAAGGTTTCCGATGGCCTGTGGGCCGATTACGCCTCGGTTCCGAAGATCGAGCTGAGAAAAGACTGAGAGAGGTCGACCGGTTTACGATTTTCAAGGGATCCATGGTACTTCCCCTGAAAATACGCAAAATAGAGTTCAGAACCGGAATCTTTGAAAGGCTGCGAAAAAATGAAAACGATGTTTATTCAGCTGGCCCTGGTTGTGGGGATCGCGGTCGTGGTGGGGCTTATCTACAACCTCGTCACGGGCTCGACCGACAACCACCTGGGGCTTACGGTGCCCGCGGGGCGCTACGCGAACGCGCTGAATTGTCCCAAGCCTTCCGTGGCAGTCGAGAAAGCCGCTCCTCCTGCTGTTAAAGAACCTTCTCCCAGCGAGCCGGAGAACGTGCCGGAGAATGTGCCGGCGAAGTCACCAGCCGAGGAACCAGCGAAAGCCGGGAGCCCCGATCCAGCGGCTTCGGATCCCGGGGAAACCCCCGCGGCTGGAAAAACTCCCAGGGTTCTCGTCGATGAGGCCTACGAGGAATGGGAGGCCGGAACTCTCTTTATCGATGCCCGCCGGACGAAGGAATACGTCAAGGGCCACATCCCCGGAGCCATCTCGATCAGTCCCTGGGAAAAAGACCGCGAGGCGAAGGTCGCCGGCCTTGCCCAGGCCGAACCGAAAGCGGCGCCCGTGGTGGTTTACTGCACCCGCAGCAAGGACTGCGAAGATTCTGAGGAAATCTCGTCGAATCTGAAGCAGTTCGGTTTTGAGAATGTCATGGTCTTCCAGGGAGGCTTTCCCGTCTGGCAGGAGAAGAAGAAGCCCGTAGTCGAAGGCGAAGAGCCCGGGGAGAGGCCCGGACAATGAAGGAAAAGCTCTTCCATCCAAAGCTGCAACTGCTCGTGCGCGTTGTGCTCGGCGGCGTCCTCGTCTACGCCAGTTGGCACAAGATCGCCGACCCGCCGGATTTCGCCAAGATCATCTACAACTACCGGCTTTTCCCGACCGCCTCGATTCACATGCTGGCTGTCTTCGTTCCCTGGATTGAGCTCGTGGCGGGCCTTGCCCTGATCAGCGGCATCGGGCTGCGCGGGGGCGCTCTCATGGCGGCGCTCTTCTTCTCGTTCTTCATCCTCGCCTTGAGCTACAACCTCGCCCGCGAGTGTCCGACGATCTGCGGCTGCTTCGACACGCATGCCAGCGGCAGAGATCTGACCGTGGAGGAAAAATACTCCAAGATGGGGAAGGAGATCGCTCTCGACGGCTGCCTGGTCGTCGCCGCGCTGTATGTCCTGTGTGGGACATTGGGCTGTTGCGGCTCCAAATCCTGTTCAGGCGTCACCGAAGAGCCCGCATCGGAAGCAGGCGGCTCCGTCTCCTGATTTTTCCGCCCGCCGGTGATTCAGTCCGGCGGGTTCAATCCCGCCAGGTCGTCGGTGACAAACAGCCCATCCTTGCGGATCAACTCTCCGTCGAACCAGATCTCCCCGCCGCCGTACTCCGGGCGCTGGATGGTGACGAGATCCCAGTGTACCTCTGAGCGGTTGGTGTTGTCGGCATCGTCGTAGGCGTTGCCGGGGGTGAAGTGGAAGGAGCCGGCGATCTTTTCGTCAAAGAGAATGTCCATCATCGGCTCGAGCACCTTCGGGTTGAAGCCGATGGCAAACTCGCCGATGTAGCGCGCGCCCTCGTCGCTGTCGAGGATCGAGTCGATCTTCTCGGTATGGTTGGCCGTGGCCTTGACGATCTTGCCCGCGCTGAATTCGAGGACGATATTGTCAAAGACGGTCCCCTGGTAGAGGCTGGGGGTGTTGACGCTCAGGGTGCCCTCGACGGAGTCCTTCACCGGGGCGGTGAAGACCTCTCCATCGGGAATGTTGTACTCCCCGGCGCAACCGACAGCGGGTATGTCCTTGACCGAGAATTTCAGGTCGGTTCCCGGTCCCTTGATATGGACATCGCCGGCGTTTGTCATTCTTTCCTCGAGCGGCTTCATCTGCTCGGCCATGACGGCGTAATCGACGGTGCAGACATCGAAGTAGAAGTCCTCGAAGCTCTCCGTGCTCATGTGAGCCTGCTGGGCCATCCCGGCCGAGGGCCAGCGCAGCACGACCCACTTCGTGTTCGGAACCCTCACCTCGAGGTGGACCGGCTTGAGGATGTGCTTCTGGTAGAGCTTCATCTTTTCCTGCGGCACATCGGCCATTTCGGTGGAGTTGTGGGTGCCGCGCAGGCCGATGTAGCACTGGGCCTCCTCCATCATCTGGCGCTCGTGTTTTCCGATGTAGGCGAGCTGTTCCTCCTCGGCGTTCATGTAGAGCTCCCTGAGCACCCGGTTCTGGCGGGTGTGGCACAGGGCGTGGCCGCCGGCTTCGTGGATCCGACGCAGCAGCACCGCGGTGAACTCCTCGGGAATGTCGAAGGTCTCGACGATGACCTTTTCTCCCGCCTGGACTTTACAGGAATGGCCGACGATCACATCGGCGAGTTGTTTGTACCTGGGGTCTTGCATGGTTGAACTCCTTTCAGTTTTCTTTTTCCAGTTCCGGGGGCAGGCCGGTGAGGTCGCTTTTGTGAGCCTCGCCCGGGATTTCCTGTACGTAGCGGGGGACGGCATACCCCGGCAGCCTGCGGCGAAGTGCCGCGATGATTTCCAGGCCCCGCTCTACGGGAACCCGGAAATGCAACGAGCCCGTCACGGGATCGAGCTGGTGGAGATAGTAGGGCATCGCTGCGAGGTTGACCAGTCGCTCCGACAGCTCTGCCAGTACGTCTGCGTCATCGTTGACACCTTTCAGCAGCACGGCCTGGTTGAGGACGGGGATCCCCGCGTTGATAAACCTGCGCAGGGCCTCGCCTGTGGCGGTATCGAGCTCGGCGGGATGGTTGGAATGGACCACCACCACGGGAGCGAGCCGGGATGTCCGCAAGGTGCTGAGCAGTCCATCGGTCACCCGCGATGGGATGACGATGGGCAATCGGCTGTGAATGCGCAGGCGCTGCAGGTGGGGGATCCTGTCGAGGCGTTCGACCAGCCGCTCGAGGGCGCTGTCGGTCAGGACCAGTGGATCTCCCCCGCTGAGTATGATCTCGCGGATGGATTCATCGGACTCGAGTTCCCTGAAGGCCGGCTCCCAGGCTTCCATGCCGGCAGGTGTCTGCTCATAGGGGTAGTTGCGCCGAAAGCAATACCTGCAGTTGACGGCGCAGGTGCCTGCGGCGACCAGGAGGGCCCTGCCGTGGTATTTTTTCAGGAGACCGGGCGCGCTGAGGAATTTCTGTTCAGCAAGCGGATCCTCCCTGCTGCCGGGCGCATCTTCGTGTTCAAGGTCCAGGGGCAGCACCTGGCGAAGGAGGGGGTCCCCGGGGTCGCCAGGCTGCATTCGCGCGATAAACTCTCTTGGGACAGCCAGGGGAAAAAGCTCCGCCGCTCTTTGCGCTTCAGCGAGCAGGGCTTCATCGAGCTGCAGGATATCGAGGAGTACCACCGGGTCACGAACAGCCCGGGCCAGCGATTCTTTCCAGGATGGAGCTGTAGCTGGCACAGCGCTCTCAAATGTGGCCCTTTGGCGGCGGTTTGTGATATTCTCCATGCTCGTTCTGGGGGAAAGTTCCTTCGTTCGAGGTACAGGTATCTTTGCGGAGCTAAAGGTACTTACGATTTTTGCAGAGTACAACAGGCGATTTCGAGCATGGCGACAACATACGGAACCAGTGATTTCCGCAAGGGCCTGCGGGTTGAGTTTGACGGTGACCCCTACCTCGTGGTTGAGTGCGAATTCAGGAAGCCCGGCAAGGGTTCGGCGATCTATACGCTGAAGGTCAAGAA
>DODI01000401.1:0-2880 GCA_003509045.1 Planctomycetota bacterium
CGCCTCCTCTTTGCCATGAGTTTCTGCCTCAGCGGCTGCCGGCAGCCGCGGGAAGCCTCCATGCTGTCCGAGCCCAGGGCGGAAATCATCGTGAGACCAGCCAGGGTTTTTCACCGCGGCGAGGTCCAATTGGAGGCCGAGCTGGCCCTGCCTCGCAGGGCGGCCTATTCCTGGACCGCCTCGCAAGGAAAGCTGCTCTCCAACGACTCGAACCTGGTTTTCTGGGAAGCCCCGGCCTCCGGGAAGAGCTGCTTGATCACTGTCACCGTCCAGCTCGAGGGCTCCGCAGCCGCGCCCATCAGCACCACGAGGAAGATCTCACTCAGCTCCCCCTCCACCGGGGGAATGGTCCTGGTCCCCGCGGGAGAGTTTGAGATGGGAGACGATCTCACGGACCTCGACCGGCCCGACTTCATCCGTACGAGCCAGAACATGGCGGACAAGCCCGCCCACAAGGTCCGCCTGCCGGCGTACTGGATGGATCGCCAGCGGGTAACGAATCTCCAATACGTCAACTTTCTCCAGGCGGCCTGGAATGAGGGTCTCCTCACGGTCACTCCGGCAGCTGTGATGGGCAACCAGCGCGGGGGCGGACTCGTCCCCTTCCTTCGTTTTTCCTACGAAGATCTCGCCGGCCTCAACTTTACCGAACCCAGGCTGGCGAGAGCCATCTCCTGGGGAGACAAACGGTTCCTGGTAAAGAAGGGGCACGAGCGGCTCCCGGCTGTAGATGTCACCTGGGCCGGAGCGCAGGCCTACGCTCTCTTCCACGGCAAGGCCCTGCCCACCGAGGCCCAATGGGAATACGCCGCCAGGGGGAGCGACTCCCGGCGCTACCCCTGGGGCAACGAGCTCCCCACCCCCAGGCATGCTAATCTGAACCATCTCTGGGGCAACAAGCTCTTCCCCGTGGGAACCTTCAGTCCCCTGGGCGACAGTCCATTCGGAATCCAGGAGATGATCGGGGGCGTCTTCGAGTGGGTCAACGACTGGTACAATCCCCACTACTACGCCGACAACTACTCAGCCGATGTCATCAGCCATCCCCGCGGGCCGCATTGGGGACGCGATCGATCCATCCGGGGCATTCCATCTTCGTACTTCATCACCGGCGCCGACTTCGAGGCGATTCCGACCACCTTCCGTTATTCCTGGTTCCTGGAGCTGCCCATCGGAGATGGTTTCGCCAACGCGAAAACAGGCTTCCGGACTGTCCTGAATCACGCCCCCCGGCCTGTTCGAAGGCGAGGAAGGTAGGCTCATGTATCGAATCGCTCTCCTCTACCTGGCCCTCTGCCTGCTGGCTCCTCTCGGCCTCGCGCCCTTGTCGGCAGAAGATCCGGCGGCAGGAAAACCCGCCGCCGAGACCGGAACAAAATGGAAAAAGGGAGACTTCCAGCCGGCGGAGGCCTGCAAAACGTGCCACCCGCGGCACTACGAGGAATGGAGAGGCTCCATGCACGCCTACGCCATCACCGACCCTGTCTTTCACGCGATGCACCGCCTCGCGCAGAAGGAAACCGGCGGCGCCATCGGCGATTTCTGCATCGGCTGTCATGCCCCGGTGGGCACCGGAACCGGAGAGGTTACGGCCTCAACGAGATCCCCTGAAGGACTCTCAAAAACAGCTCTGGCGGCGGTCTCCTGCGAGGTCTGTCATCGAAGCGTCCACCTCGAAGATGGCCCCCCCTCCAATGCCCGCTTCAGCATCAAGCCGGGAGCTCCACTCGTCGGCGGGCTCCCCAATCCCCAGCAGACCTCAGCCCATGCCTCTGTAACCAACGACAGCCTGAAGAACCCTGATTTCTGCGGCAGCTGTCACAATGTGGTAAATCGCAAGGGAATCAAAATCGAGAAGCCCCACGAGGAATTCCTTGCCAGCCCCTACCCCGCCCGCGGCATCGGCTGCCTCAACTGTCACATGCAGACCTACACGGGGCGCGCAACCCCGGATGGGCCGCTTCGCAACCGCCTCCACCGACATGACTTCATTGGAGTCGACGTAGCCGTAACCCCCTTCCCCCGGATGGGCTACCAACGCAGGGAGGTTGAAGAGTTCCTGCGAACCGCGGCCAGGCTGAGCGTCTTCGCACCCCAGGTCGCGGTCGCAGGCGGAAGCTTCAAGCTCAAGGTTGACGTCAAGAACGTCGGAGCCGGGCACAACCTGCCCACGGGGCCATCGACAGAGCGTGAGATGTGGCTTGAGGTCATTGCCGCCAACAGGTCGGGAAAGATCCTTTTCGAATCGGGCACCCTGGACAAGCAAGGAGATCTCCGAGGCGGGCATGGAAACGTCAAGCAGCAGGATCCCCAGCTTGCCCTCTTCACCGACCGCTTTGTCGACGAGAAAGGCGAAACGGTATTCTTCATGTGGCAGGCCCACGCCCTCGAGGAACATACGATCCCCCCACTGCAGACCAGGTCGGCAAACTACGAGTTCAAGATTCCCGAACAATTCGCGGGCGAGGAGCTCAGGCTGAGTGTACGACTGCGATTCCGGGCCTTCCCGCCGCACCAGCTCAGGCGGTTGGGAATCGGGAACCTCGCCGAACGATTCCCTGTCTTCGAGCTGGGAGAATACAACAGTCCGGCAATCCCCGTTAAAAAGAGCACCAGGCAAGAGGGCATCACCAGGGTCCCTGAGGACGTAGCCAGCCTGGCAAAAGCCATCGAGGAAGCGGCCGCCGGAACGGTGGTCTCGGTCGCCCCGGGTACCTACGACCTTGCCGAACCGCTGAGATTTCCAGGCAAAGACTTCGTTCTCGAATCCCGGGAGGGCCCCGAAAAGACAATCCTCTCCGGGCCAGGCACGAAACCTGCGGCAAGAGAGGCCTCCCTGCTGGTGTTCACCGCAGGAGAGACCGCAGCCGCCGTTGTGCG
>DODI01000401.1:3178-3733 GCA_003509045.1 Planctomycetota bacterium
GAGAGACCGCCGCCGCCGTCGTACGGGGTTTCACGATCAGGAACGGCCGGGGAACATTGCTGGATGGAAGCCGGGCCGGAGGCGCCCTCATCTGCATCAAGAGCTCCCCGACCATCGAGGGCAACATCTTCACCGGCAACGAGGCCGACACGGGAGGCGCGGCCTGCCTCCAGGACTCAGAAGCGAAATTCATCGGCAACCGGTTCACATCCAATCGAGCCCGGGCCGGCGGAGCCATCCACATCTCCTCCGGCTCCCTTGCGCTTCTCAGCAAAAACTCCTTCACCGACAACCGCGCCCCGCAGGGCGGCGCCGTCCACATTGATTCCGCCGGAGCTCTCATCCACGACAACCGCATGGTGGCGAACCGGGCCTTCTCGGGAGGAGCGATCCGGATCATCGCGGCAGCCCCGGAGGCTCCCAACCGCCCCTGGCTGACGAGCCTCTCAAAAAACCGCCTCTACGGGAATACAGCCCGCTCCGGCGGAGCCATCCTTGTCGAGGGAGCCTGCCGGCTGCTCTCAACTCGGGATCTGGTCGCCGGCAATATCGGCG
>DODI01000222.1:0-2559 GCA_003509045.1 Planctomycetota bacterium
GGGCCTGCTCGCCGACCTGAAAGATCGCGGACTCCTCGAGGACACCCTCGTATGGTGGGGTGGCGAATTCGGACGCAACCCCTTTGCCCAGAACAACGGAACCGGCCGTGACCACAACCCCGATGGGTTCACTGTCTTTCTCGCCGGCGGCGGCGTCAAGCAGGGCTTCAGCTACGGGCAGACCGATGAATTCGGCCATACCGCGGTCGAAAACAAGGTGCACATGCACGACCTGCACGCCACCGTCCTCCACCTGCTGGGAATGGACCATGAGAAGCTGACCTACCGCTATGCCGGCCGCGACTTCCGGCCAACCGATGTCTACGGAGAGGTCGTCAAGGGAATCATCTCCTGAGGGAGCAACCCGGCTCCAGCCGCTTGACTACAGCCGGTCCATCGGTGCAAATAGGCACTGCGGCAGGGTCTGCTGCAAGCTCAGATGAACCACTGTCCTTATCAGCGAGAAGAAAGATGCCTCGTCTACTCTTAACCATCCTGGTTGTTTTCCTGTTCAGCAATCCAGTGCTGGGCACCCCGGCAGCTCCCGAATCAGAAGACGGCTCAAGGCGACCGAACATCATCCTCGCTATGGCGGATGACCAGGGCTGGGGGGACATGGCCTACAACGGGCACCCCTTCCTCAAGACCCCTGTCTTTGACGAGATGGCCCGCACCGCGCTGCGCTTTGACCGATTCTACGCCGCGGCCCCTGTCTGCTCGCCCACCCGCGGCAGCGTTCTCACCGGACGGCACCCCGTGCGCTTCGGCTGCTTCGCCTGGGGAAGAACCCTGCGCCCCCAGGAGATCACCGTCGCCGAGGCTCTCAGGAAGGCAGGCTATACCACGGGACACTTCGGCAAATGGCATCTCGGCTCCCTGCGCGCCGACAGCCCGGTCTGCCCGGGCAACAGCGGCTTTGACGAGTGGGTCTCGAGCCCGAATTTTTACGAGAACAATCCCCTGTTCAGCCACAACGGCAAGGTCATCGAAACAAAGGGAGAGAGCTCCGAGGTGACCGTCGACGCCGCGCTCAACTGGATCGGCAAGGTCTCCGGCGGCGACAAACCATTCCTCGCCGTGGTCTGGTTCGGCAATCCCCACAGCCCTCATATCGCCACCAAGAAATACCTCGAGATGTACTCCACGCAGACAAAGGCCCAGGCCAATTTCTGCGGTGAGATCACAGCCATGGACGCGGCCATGGGGAAGCTGCGGAAAGGACTCCGCAAGCTCGAGATCGCCGACAATACAATCCTCTGGTACTGCAGTGACAATGGCGCCCTCAAGCAGGGCTCCACGGGTGGGCTCTCAGGGCGTAAGGGAAGCCTGCTGGAGGGAGGCATCCGAGTTCCGGCGATCATCGAGTGGCCGGCGAAAATCAAGAAGCCCCGCCGCACCTCGGTACCCTGCAATACCTCGGACATACTGCCGACCCTGCTTGAGCTCGCCGGCGTAACGCTGGACAATCCACCGCCCCTCGACGGGATCAGTATCGCTGCCCTGCTCAGTGGCGAGATGAAGAGCCGGGAGAAACCGATGGGCTTCTGGACCTTCCCTGAAAGGGGACGAGGAAAAAAGAGCCGGCTCATGCTCCAGGAACTCAGGACCGAACAGAAGGCCGGAAAGCAGAAAGCCGCTCCCCCTGAGGGCCTCATTGAAAAGCAATACCCGCTCAACTCCTTCCCGGGCCCGGCGGCCTGGATTGACGGCGACTACAAGCTGATGGCCGGGGCAAAAAAGAAGGGCGCCAAGGGCAGGTTTTCTCTCTTCAACCTGGCAAGCGATGCGGCTGAAAAGAAAGACCTGTCTAAAAAGCATCCCGAAAAGGTCAAGGCAATGCGGGCCGGCCTCGCGGCCTGGCAAAAATCTGTCTTGAACAGTCTCAACGGCAAAGACTATTCCCCCTGAACCGCGAAGCGGCTCTCTTTCGCGACAATTCCTTACCGGAGAATTCGAGCCATGACAAAAACCACCTGGGCAGTGCTGGTCTATCCAGCCATCCTGCTCACGCTCCTCTTTTCAACATCCAACGTCCAGGCCGCGGCAAAGCGCCCCAACATCATCATCATGATGGCAGACGACATGGGCTTCAGTGACATCGGTTGCTACGGCAGCGAGATCAAGACCCCGAATCTCGACGGCCTTGCCGGTGGCGGCGTTCGCCTGACCCAGTTCTACAATACCGGCCGCTGCTGCCCTACCCGCGCATCGCTGTTGACCGGCCTCTACCCCCACCAGGCGGGTATCGGACACATGATGAATGACCGTGGGCTCGAGGGCTACCAGGGTGATCTCAACCGAAGCTGCGTTACGATCGCAGAGGTTCTGAAAACCGCCGGCTACTCGACCTATATGTCCGGCAAATGGCATGTGACCAAGCATGTCAAGCCAACGGGGCCCAAGGACAACTGGCCGCTGCAGCGCGGCTTTGACCGCTTCTTCGGAACGATCCACGGCGCCGGAAGCTTCTACGACCCGAATTCGCTGACGAGGGATAACACGCAGATCGCCCCCGAAAAGAAGGACTTCTTCTACACCGATGCCATCAGCGAGAACGCG
>DODI01000215.1:0-5797 GCA_003509045.1 Planctomycetota bacterium
AGCCGGAATGTTCATCGGCGCCCAGGTCGCAGGGTGGATCAAGGCTGAGAATACCATCGACACTGTCGCCGACTGGAAGACCATCTGGATGTGGCCGGCCGCCATGGCCGCCGTTGTCCTGGTGATCTTCGGACTTCTCTTCCGCGACCCCCCGGTCGACGACGGCGCGGAAAGTACGGAGACCGCTCCGATAGAAGATGACCCTGGCGGAGCGGAACAAGCCTCCACCGAAGAAGACGCTCCGGCGGCGACGGACACCGGGAAAGAAGAGGCCAACGACGGAGAGGACGAGCCGCCCCCTCCCATCATGCCCATCGCGGGTGAATGATCACGCCCCGTTGAAGGAAACTACGAGCTCGGCCCGGCCCTGGACGCCGTGCCGGGCGCTGCTTCCTCAATTGCAGAGGTTATTGCACCCCACCAGCACCTTGCACTCGGTCCCCTCGGCATGGGCCGCGCCGCCCTGGAAGAGATAGACCAGGACACCGACTCCATCGGAGAGGTCGATGCTGTTATCCCCGTTGAAGTCATTGAGGGTGACCTCGCCCGCACCCTCACAGGGCAGCTCGGCCGGCTGGCCGATAAAGAGGTGGCTCAGGAGGCAGACGCCATCGGAGAGGTCGAGGCTCCCGTCACTGTTACAGTCGCCGGGCACCTGGCGGCCGCCGACGATATCGTAGTCGAAGCCCTCGGCGAGGGTGTCGCAGCCGAATTCATTGCAGACCTCAAGGGTCGCCCAGCCGCCGGTTCCGCAATCCGGAGCCGTGATCAGGAGGGTGCGCAAGGTCACGCCGCCGGGAAGAATAGAGAAGGTTGCATCGTTGCCGCAGACCTTCACCGTGACGGTGTCCGGGTTGCTCAGGTTGCGCGCATCGGCAAAAAAGACAGAGCCGGCGCGGCCCGAATTGGAAATAACGCTGGTGATGATCGGGGCGGTGTCGGCGACCGTATACATGAAGCCCAGGGGGTCGCGGACGCAGCCGCGCACGGTGCAGACCTCGACGAGAGCCGGTCCCTTGTCGGGACAGCGGGGCGCCGTCACCCGCAGGGTCTGGCCATTGGCGAGCACCTCGTGCTCGGCATCATTGCCGCAGACCTTCACGGTCAGCTCCGGCTGATCAAAGTTGCTGCCGATGATCGTGAAGACGGTACCCGAGCCTCCGTTGTTCTCGAGGTAGGTGTCGAGGCGCGGGGCCAGGTCGATGATGTTGATCGTGCCATCGACGAGGGTGGGTCCCGGGGACACTGAGTTACCAACTCCATCCGTCATTACGTTCAGCCGTCCGGGCGTGCTTCCATTGGCCAGATCGAGCGTCGTGGTGCCGGGGGTGACGCTCACATCGATCACGAGCACCAGCACCTCGAGGTCCTCGGCGGACTCGAGCTTGGTGTTGATGCGCGCCTCGCTCAGGGCGAAGACCACTCCGTGGGAGAACTGACCGGCATCGTTATCAAGCACCCCGGCGCTGAACTCGGGCTCCAGCGGCGCGACAGCGCTTCCCAGCCGTACGCTGGTGATGGTGATGTCGTTGGGGTCGAAGTTCAACGACACGGAGAATCCGTAAATGTCCTGGTCAAGGTCGGCCCGGATCGAGATCTCGGCTCCGGTGGTTCCCTGGGGAAGATTCCTTCCTGAAACCTCGAAGCGATTGGCCGCCATCAGAGTGGCCGCGCAAGCCAACACACTCAATATCACCGCAAACTGAAAGAAACGGATCTTACCCATGAGACACCTCTGTATAAATATAGGATTCCTGGTTCGTTTACCCACTGGCCCTGAACGGTCGATCATAGCACTCTAATCCTGCTCACGCAAATTCTGCAGGCACGGACGGCCCCGCTCCAGGCGTACATCTTAATTGCAGCTATTGGGGCATCCCACGAAGATTCTGCAGGCGACACCCCCGGCATGGGCTGGCCCGCCCTGGAAAAGATAGACCAGCGTTCCAACACCATCGGAGAGATCGATGCGCGAATCACCATTGAAATCATTCAGGCCGACCTCGCCGGCCCCATCGCAGGGCAGGTCCGCCGGCTGCCCAAGGAAGAGATGGCTCAGGAGACAGACCCCATCAGAGAGATCGAGGGCGCCATCGCTGTTACAGTCACCGGGCACCTGCCCTCCGCCGACAAGCTCGTATTCAAATCCCTGGGCAACCGTATCGCAGCCGAAAGAATTACAGATCTCGAGCGAAGCGAAACCCGCCGAGCCGCAGACCGGCGCGAAGAGCTGCAGGGTCTGGCCATCACCGAGCAGGCGGTGTTCGGCCTCGTTGCCGCAGATCGTGACCCGTAGTCCCTCCTGGTCAAAATTAAACCCAACGACAAGGAAGGTGTCCCCGATACCGCCAATGTTACCCTGGATATGCTTGATGACCGGCAGCAGTCTCCGCAGGGACAAGGCTCCATCGGAAAGCTGCGGCCCCGGAGCGACCGAGTTGCCGCTGCCATCGGTCATGACGTTGCGGCGGCCCGGGAAACCGGCGGCATTGCCCAGGTCCAGCGAGGTGCTCCCGGGCTCCTCGGTGACAACATCGACGACCAGCTGCAGGATCTCGACGTCCTGCCCCTCGGCAATTCTGCGCTCGATAATCGTCTCGGAGAGGGACACGACAACCCCATGGACAAATTCCCCCCGGTCGTTATCGATCACCCCCTGGCTGAATTCGGGTTCGAGCCCGGCCACCTCAGCTCCAAGGCGGACCTCAGCAATACGAAGCTTCTCCGGATCAAAATCCAGGGCGACCGAAAAACCGACGATCGCCTGATCGATATCCGCAACCACCGAGATGATGTTTCCACTCGAGCCCAGGGCCAGCTGGCCATCATCGATCCTGAACCGATTCACGGCCCAGGCGCTGGTGCTCACCAGCAGAAAGACGCCCGTGAACAATAGAACTGACTTATTTACTTTCCTGGCGTTCATCTTACCCTTCCGATCTCGAAGCTTTCCGGCCTCTCCCCAGCCGGTTTCTCCTGATAACCCTGAATGAATTCCCGCAAGCCGCCGTCAAAATCGATGTTAGCACCGCCGGGGTGAGCGCGGGAGTTTTTTCTGGGCGGCCCGAACGGACTGCTTTTTACGGGAAATGACCTCCAGCTCAACCTCAAGGGGCATAGAATGCCCGCACTGCAATCACCCTCGGTGGAAAGACCCGCGACTTGAACAGTATTCGTTTCATCCTCCCTTTCGCTAAACGCTATGGACGTCGCTACCTGGCGGGACTCCTCATGGTGCCGCTGTCGATTGGCTCGTTGCTCGCCATCCCATGGCTGACCGGTGAATGTGTCGACATCCTCCGCGAGTCCATGGGCCCGCAGGAGACCATCAACTCCCTCCCGCCCAGCTCCCAGGTCGCCATCCTCCTCGCCGCGATCGTATTCTTCGCCTTCACAAGAGGGCTTAGCCTCTTCGCCATTCGCTGGTTCATCATCAGCGCCTCCCGCAAGGTCGAGTTCGACCTGCGAGACCGGCTCTTTTCTCATCTGCAGAGCCTGGACCAGGGCTTCTACAATAACTGGAAGACGGGAGATCTCCTTGCGCGCTGCACCCAGGACGTCGAGCGCGTGCGAGTCCTCGCCGGGCCGATCATCATGTACTCGGCCAATACCGCCTGCATGCTCCTGATCGCTCTGCCGTTAATGATCTCCGTCAGCGGCTGGCTCACCCTGCTGCTCATGGTGCCCCTCTCCCTGCTCACCCTCTCGGTCCGTAAGATCGGCCCCAGGGTGCACGACGCGGTCTTCAAGGCACAGGAGACCCTCTCGGACCTGAGCTCTCTCTCCCAGGAAGACTTTGCCGGAATCCGGGTGGTGAAATCGTTCGCCCAGGAAGAAGCCGAGAGCGAGCGCTTCCGAAAGCTTTCGGGCGACTACGTCAAAGACAACCTGGTCGTCGCCAGGATCCAGGCCTGGATGCACCCCCTCGTGGCCGGAGTCAACGAGCTCTCGGTGATGCTCCTGCTGGTGCTGGGCGGCTACTACCTGCTGGAGGGCAACGGAGCCCTGACCCTGGGAGAATTCATCAAATTCGCCGGCTACCAGTTTCAGCTCATCTGGCCGATGATCTCCATCGGCTGGGTCGTCAACCAGTTCCACCGGGCCAGCGCCAGCGTCAGACGCCTGGAGGCGATCCTCGAATCAAAATCCAACATCGTCCTGCCGGCGGAACCCGTCACCCCTCCCGCCGGAAAGATCACCGGGACGATCTCGATCCGGAACCTCGACTTCGCCTACAACGGGAAGAAAATCCTCGAGGACATCTCGATCGAGGCCCCGGCCGGCCATACGATCGCCATCACCGGCCGCACCGGCTCAGGCAAGTCGACCCTCATCAAGACCCTGCCGAGAATCCTGCCGGTCGATGATGGGCGTATCTTCATTGACGGAATCGACATCAACCGGCTTCCGGCCGGCCTGCTTCGACGCGCCATCGGATACGTCCCGCAGGAGAGCTTCCTCTTCTCGAGAAGCATCAGCGGCAATATCGGCTTCGGCATCGACGCGCCGGAAGAAGAGGCCGTGCTCTCCGCTGCCCGGGTCTCGCGGCTCGATAAAGATATCGACCAATTCCCCCGGGGCTGGGAAGAGCAGGTAGGCGAACGCGGCGTCACTCTCTCCGGCGGACAGAAGCAGCGCGCCGCCCTCGCCCGGGCCCTGCTGGTACAGCCCGCTATTCTGCTGCTTGACGATTCGCTCTCCTCCGTCGACACGCAGACTGAGAAAGAAATCCTCACCGAGCTCAGGGTCGCCACCAACAGCATCACGACCCTGGTGGTGGCGCAGAGAATCTCAAGCATCCTGCATGCAGACAGGATCTATGTACTCGAGGATGGCCGGATCGCCGAAGAGGGATCTCATGCCGAGCTCATCGAAACAAATGGACTCTATGCCGAGACCTACAGGCTGCAGCTGCTCTCTGACGAGCTGGAGGGCATGTAAAGATGCCCCAGGATAACAACCCGTCATTCCATGAAGATTTCGTTGTCGGCAAGGCCTTTGACAGGGGCCTCATGAGCCGGCTCCTGCGCTACGCCTTGCCGCATAAGAGCTTGATTGTGCTGGCCCTGCTATTGCTCACCTTCGTTACGCTCGCCAGCCTGGTCGGACCCTTCATCATCCAGCAGGCCATCGATGGGCCGCTCAGCGAAAGCATCATCGGAAAAAGGACCGACACCACCGCGGCCTTCGAAGAGCTCCTCTTTCTCGCCTCGATCTTCCTGGGCGTATCCCTCCTGCTCCTGCTGCTGCGCTTCGCCCAGAGCCTTGTCATGGCCAACATTGGGCAGAGGGTCGTCTTTGATCTACGGCAAAAGCTCTACGATCACCTCCTGCGAATGCCCCTGGGCTATTACGACAGGAATCCCGTAGGACGTCTCGTAACCCGCATCACCAGCGACATCGAGGCGCTCAACGAGCTCTTCGCCAGCGGAATCGTCAGCTTCCTTGCAGATGTGATGATCCTCACGGCCATCACCGCCGCCCTCCTCTGGGTCAATATCACCCTGGCGCTCGTTACCCTCAGCGCGCTGCCGCTGCTGATCCTGGGCACCTTCATCTTCAGGAACAAAGCCCGCAAATATTACCGGCTGCAACGCGGCCACCTCTCCCACCTCAACTCCTTCACCCAGGAGGCGATCCAGGGGATGGAGATCGTGCAGTCCTTCCATCGGGAGGAGTCGCATCAGAGAGAGCACCGAAAAATCAACGGCCACCACATGAAAGCCTTCCTGCACTCAGTGATGGCCTACGCGATCTTCTTCCCGGTGATCGAGATCGTCAGCACCATCGTGCTGGC
>DODI01000215.1:6170-7339 GCA_003509045.1 Planctomycetota bacterium
CTGACCTTCGGAGAGTTCTACCTCTTCTGGCATTTCCTCGGCCGTTTCTTCCAGCCCATCCGCGACATGGCCGACCGCTACAACATCCTCCAGTCCGCCATGGCCGCCGCCGAGCGCGTCTTCAACGTCCTCGACACGCCGGAGTCTCTCACCGATCCCGAGGAGCCGTGCCCGGGCAGAAAGCTCCAGGGGCGTATCGACTTCGACAATGTCTGGTTCGCCTACAAGGATGAAGAATTCGTGCTGAAGGATGTCAGCTTCAGCGTGGAGCCGGGGCAGACCGTAGCCATCGTCGGCGCAACTCGCTCGGGAAAGACGACCATCGTCAATCTTCTCAGCCGTTTCTATGACCCCCAGCGCGGCTCGATTCTTGTCGACGGAACAGATGTCCGCCAGTACCTCAAACGCGACCTGCGGGCCTGGATCGGAAGTGTCCTGCAGGATGTCTTCCTCTTCTCGAGATCGATTCGCGACAACCTTGTGCTGAATTCCGCTGATATCAGCGAGGAGCACCTCCTCGACTGCGCCCGGCGTGCCAACGCCGATGATTTCATCAGCAGGCTTCCCGGCGCCTACGACGAGATCCTCAGCGAACGCGGCGGCACGCTCTCAGTCGGCGAAAAACAGCTGCTGGTCTTTGCGCGGGCGCTGGTCCAGGACCCCGACATCCTCGTCCTCGATGAAGCCACCAGCGCACTGGATGCTGAAAGTGAAAGGCAAGTACAGCTGGCATTGGGGCGATTAATGAAGGATCGCACATCGCTGATTATTGCCNNAACGTCCTCGACACGCCGGAGTCTATCATCGACCCGGCCTCGCCGCTGCCGGGTGAAAAATTCCGAGGTGGCATCGAGTTCGACCGGGTGTGGTTCGCCTATAAGGATGAGGAATACGTGCTGAAGGACATCAGCTTCAGCATCAACCCCGGAGAGACGGTCGCCATCGTCGGCGCTACGGGATCGGGGAAAACCACCATCGTCAATCTCGTCAGCCGCTTCTACGACCCCCAGCGCGGCGCGATCCTCCTCGATGGAGCCGACGTCAGGGAATATGGTAAACGCGATCTGCGGGCCCGGATCGGCAGCGTCATGCAGGACGTCTTTCTCTTCTCGAGATCGGTACGGGAAAACCTCGTCCTCAACGCATCAGAGATCACCCAGGAGCACCTT
>DODI01000580.1:0-3496 GCA_003509045.1 Planctomycetota bacterium
TGCCCCGAGCCCATCGCCGAGACGAACTTGTCGTTGCGCTTGAACTTCTTCAGGTGCAGTTCGGAGAGCTTTTCCTTCGGATCGAAGGTGTCGATGTGACTCGGGCCGCCCGCCATGTAGAGCATGATGCAGCGCTTCGCCCTGGCGTTGGGTAGATGGGGAGCCTTTGGCTCGAGAGGCCCCTGATTGGCCTCCTCGGCACGTATCATCGAATGGAAGGCCACGGCTCCCAGTCCGCCTGTTACCCCGTATAAAAAATCGCGTCGCTTCATGATCAGTAGATATAAACGAATTCGTTCGAGTTGAAGAGTACGAGACAGAGATCCGCCAGCGCCCGCGTCGGTGGCTTCACCTCCCATGGCTGCAGGTCGTCGACATAGTTGCCTGCATAGATATCAAGATCTTCCACCCACCAGAATTCGAGCCCGGTCATCTCTTCGACCATCTGGCGGATGACGTATTTCGGTTTTTCTTTCTTCACCGGAATGATGGCCGCGTGGCTCTTTGTCGCTCGCTTGAGATGCGCGAGGCAGCGCTGGAGCTCATCGGCCGAGGGCGTTCGCTGGTAGGTGAGCCGGAAGGCGCGAATCACCTGCGCCTGCAGGTTGCCGGGTTTTTCTTTTTCGAGACGCGCGGCGAGCGCGAGGGCCCTGGCGCGAACGATGGGGCTGTTCAGAAGGGTGAAGGCCTGCGGCGCGATGGTGGAAGAGTCCCGTCTCTCGCAGGAGAGGTCCGGCCCGGGTTTGTTGAAGACCTCCAGCAGCGGGTCGGCCAGGGTGCGGATGCGCTCGGCGTAGATCGTTCGGCGGTTGCGCTGGCCGGGCAGGGGGTCGGCCTGGTAGGCCGGGCCGACGGAGCCCATGATGTGCCGCGGCTGCATGGCGACCTCCTCGTTGATCTCCGGGTGGGCGGGGATGCCGCCCAGCTCGCGGTTCAGCTCTCCCGAGACCGCCAGCATTGCATCCCTCAACTCCTCGGCGCCTAGGCGGCGAGGCGGGAAGGAGGCGTAGCTCGTTCCCTTTGGATCGCGCTCGACAAGCTTCGCGGGGGCCGGGTGGGCTGCGGCGCGTTGCCAGGCGGCCGACGACAGGATGAGCCGGTCGAGCTTCTTGAAGGACCAGCCGCCTGAGATGAATTCAGACGCGAGCCAGTCGAGCAGTTGCGGGTGGGAGGGCCGTGCTCCCTTCGAGCCGAAGTTGTTGGGGTTGTCAGCAAGCGCCCGGCCAAAGCGCCACTGCCAGATGCGGTTGACGATGACGCGGGCGGTGAGGGGGTTCTCTTTCGAGGCGATCCAGCTCGCCAGCTTCGTGCGGCGTCCTGCGGTCGCATCGGTTACCGCCGATCCTTCCTCGGAGCCGGCGAGGAAGCTGAGAACGCCGGGCTTGACCGGCTTGCCGGGCGTTTCGAGAGAGCCACCCGTGAGGATCCGGACCTCCGGGGCTTTCGCGTTTTTTCGTTTATTTCCAGGCGGCATCCAGTGAATGGCCTGCTGGGAGTTGCGCGCGATGTGGGGGCCGCTGTAGACACTGAAGGCGAGGGGCCTGTAGCGCGTGAGCTCGTGCTGGAGCTGCTGCGATCGCTTCTTGCGGACCTTATTGTGTCCCTTCTTCTCGGTGTCGCGGTCGAAGTCCCGAACAGGGCGTTCCTTCTCGGGGATCGACAGGAGGCTTCGGATCGATTGCTCCTTTGCGAGTTTTTCGTAGCGCGTCTTTCCCTCGCTCAGTCCCCGGCGGTTTTCCTCCGGCTGGTAGGGGACCCTTCGATGCGCGAATTGCACCGATGCGAAGATGGCCTGCATGCGGTAGTAGTCCTTCGTCGGGATGGGGTCAAACTTGTGATCGTGGCACTTGGCGCAGCGCAGCTCGTTGCTGAGGAAGGTGACGCCGACGGAGTTGACGATGTCATCGAGATATTGCTGGCGGGTCACGACCGCGACGCTCATCGAGGTGTGCTCCCAGGGTCCCATGCGCAGGAAGCCGGTGGCGATGAGATGGTCGGGGTCAGCGGGTTTGAGCTCATCGCCGGCCAGCTGCTCATGGATGAACTGGTCGTAGGGCTTGTCGGAGTTGAAGCTGCGGATCACGTAGTCGCGGTAGCGCCAGGCGTGGGGTCTCGGATAGTCGTTGGAGAATCCCGCCGAGTCGGCGTAGCGCACCACGTCGAGCCAGTGGCGGGCCATCTGCTCACCGTAGTGAGGGCTCTCAAGCAGCCGCTCAACAAGCGCCTTCCAGGCTTCGCCGGGATCTTTTTTCCAGTCGGCGAGGAAGTCATCGACCTCCTTCGGACTCGGCGGCAGGCCGGTCAGGTTGTAGGCCGCGCGCCGGATGAGGGTTGTGGGATCAGCCTGCGGGGCCGGTTCCAGTCCTTCCGGGAGGTTTGCGTAGATGAAGGCATCGATCGGGTTGGTGTCTTTCCGTGGAACCTTCGGTCGTTTGACAGGCTGGTAGGCCCACAGGTCCTGCGGGTCGTACCTGCGGTTGCTCCACCCGGCGTTGAGCCCGCCGCTGGTCTTCACCGTGACGCCACCCTCGGCCGCCCACGGGTCCTCCTGCTCGAGCAGCTCCGCGAGCCTCTTCGCTCCCGGCCATGGCGCGCCGCCGGCTATCCAGTCGCGGATGTGCTTCACCTCCGCTTCGCTGAGCCGATCGTTCTCCTTCGGCGGCATAGCCGACCAGTCGTCTTCATGCTTTCGCGTGACGGCAAGGTAGAGGGGACTCTCCAGCGGCTTTCCTGCGATTACCGAAGGCTTCTCGCTCTCACCCCCGGTGAGCAGGCCGGCACGCGAGCGCAGGTCGAAATCACCTTTCAGCTTGCCGGGCTTCTCGCCATGGCAGGGGAGGCATCTCTCCTTGAAGAGCGGCAGCACCTTGCGCGCGAAGATTACCTCGGCGGATGTTTCCGCGTTGGCTGGCCGGGGAGCGTAAAACGCTGCGAATGCAATCGTAGCGCAAAGCGCGGCCGCAAGGTGGCCGAATGGCCGTGAATACGAAACCGGCCAAATGGGGATGGGGAATTCATGCGCAATCATGACGCCCGCCATTTTACAGCAGTCGCTGGCCGAGGCAAGAAGCCAGCCTATGCGCCTGCTTCGGGCTTCCGGATCCTGTTATTGCGACGCGCCACTCTCAGGCTTCTTCGTCAGTCTCTTCGGACTCAGCCTTACCGGCTTCGTCTTCAGTCGCGGGCGCGGGCCCGTCGATTTCCCTGGGGCTTGGGCCGTATTTGTTGTCGCCAGGAGTACCGCCCGTTAATTGCCATACGAGCAAAATTATTTGGATCAACGGGAGAACTGCGAGCAGCAGGCACCAACCGGATTTGTCTACATCGTGTAGTCTCCTGACAGTGACAGCCAGGGCGGGAATGACCATTGCCAGCTGGTAGACCCCTAAGATCAAACCACCGGTAATAAAGATATCAACACACAAGACTGTAGTGAAGACTGTGTTTAACAAAAGGAACATCCAATACTCGAGCCGCGAGGCCCGGCCGCTGAAAT
>DODI01000318.1:0-7740 GCA_003509045.1 Planctomycetota bacterium
CCCCCCCCTTCGCCAGCCCCTATGTCGCCGGAACGACCCCCTCCAGCGCATTGGAAGTCGTCCAGGGGCTGAACTCTGCCGGCTTTTCAGCCACCCTTGACATACTGGGAGAACATGTCGAATCACCTGCGGAGGCGCGCCGGGTACGAAATGCCTATCTTGAGCTCTACGAGTGCATCTACCGCCAGGGTCTTGACTGCAACATCTCACTGAAGCTCACCCATCTCGGCCTTGGTCTCAGCGAGAGCCCTGCAAAAGAAAACCTGCTCGACCTCGCCGGCAAGGCGCGGGAGCGAGACAATTTTCTCCGGATCGACATGGAGAACTCCGACTATACCGATCAGACCATCTCCCTCTACAGAAAATGCCGGGAGCTCCATGAATCCACGGGGATGGTCCTGCAGGCTCGTCTCAGAAGAACGCTCGCTGACATCGAGGAGCTCTGCGAGCCGGGCTTCAACTGCCGGATCTGCAAAGGCATCTACCCTGAACCAGCAGAGCTCTCCTTCACTCTCGCAGATGAAATCCGTGAGAACTTCAGCCTGGCGGTGAGAGCTGTCCTTTCAAGAGGCGGCTATGCCGCGATCGCCACCCACGACATTAAGCTCATCAACTCGCTGGAGGACTGGCTCATGGAAAATGAGGTCCCCCCCCACCGCTTCGAGTTCCAGGTTCTTCATGGAGTGCCCATGGCGGGACGTCTCGAGCGGCTGCTCGAGCGCGGCTACAGGGTGCGAGTCTACGTCCCCTTCGGCGAGGACTGGTTTGACTACTCCATCCGCCGGTTGCGGGAAAACCCCCGCATTCTCGGGTACGTCATCAAAAACCTCTTCAGCCGAAGATGCAGGGCTGCCGCACAGCAGAAGGTTCCCGCCAGGCGCCAGCCGGACGACACCGTACCCGCCTGAGAAGAAGAGCCCCGCCGCGGCCTATTTAGCTGTCGCAGCGGGCCCGGGCTTCTCCTTGCGCCCGGCGAGATACTCCACCAGGCCAAGAAACTCGTCCGTCGTCATCGCCTTCTCGAGCCCCAGGGGCATGAAGGTTTTCTTCTGGGGAATCTTCAACGCGATGGACGCAGCCTGAACCGGGTTCAGCTTGCCGCCCTGTTGGCGCAGCATCACCAGGCCATTCGCCTCGGCCTCGATGAAACCTGTGAGGAACTGCCCTTTCCTGGTCTGCAAAAGGACACCGAGGTACTTCTTGTCGATCATCGCGTTCGGATCCAGGATCGACTGCAGGATCTGCTCCCTGCGAAGACGCAGACCGACATCAGAGAGATTGGGACCGAAATTGACGCCCTTGTCGCCGACCTGGTGACACAGAACGCAGTTCTTCTCAAAGACGAGCTTCCCCTTGCCCGCATCACCCTTCATCTTCAGCAGCTCGCTCACCGGGGGAAGCGCCTGCGCTTTCGTTACGGCTGATCCCGCCGAGGCAGGGTCCACCGCCCTGAAAACCCCGAGCTCGTGAATCGACCAGAACTTCCCCGAACGATGCCCTGTCTGGGTAAGCTTGATGTAGCGCGCGTTGACCGGGGCGAAGGCAATCTCCGTTTCCGGATAGCTTCCACTCCCGCTGGCGAGCACCTTGCTCCACTTCTTGCCGTCCTCAGAAACCCGAACCTCGTAGCCGACCGGGTGGTCTTCCCTGGAGCCGGCTGAATCCAGGCTGAGACCGCGAACCAACTGGGCCTTCGGTAGCTCAACCTGGAACCACATCCCGGGCTGCATGGGCTCATTGGTGGCCCAGCGCGTACCCGGCTTGCCGTCAATCGCCGAGCGAGCCGCGTTCCCTCCATGGCTGGCGGTCAGCTTCCATTTCGAAGCTCCCCCCAGGCGCGGGTCGAACTTCAGCAGTTCGGCAAGTGTCCAGGGAGCCACGCGTCCGGCGCCGGCGCTGCGGGCCGAGGCTACATCGTCAGTGGAGACGTAGGGCGCCTTGTTGGACCAGGTGTTCCTGATGTAGTTGAGAGCCGCGGCGATCCAGGCATCGTCATTCGACCCCATCGGGACCATCTGCTCCTTGTACTCCTTGCCATCGACTGGCCCCTGCAGGCCATGAAGCAGGATGCGAACAACCCTGCTCTTCTTGCCGGTCACTCTCGGCGAACCGGCCAGCGGCGGCGCGCGCATCTGCCTGGCATCATCGGGCATGGGAACCCCCTTGCCATCCTGTCCATGGCAGGTCACGCAGAGGGTTGCGTAGACAACATGTCCCTGGGCGTAGGACTTTCCGAACTCCTCGTTCGCCTTGCGCAGGGCCTCCTCCCTGCGGCGCAGTTCTCGCTGCTGAACAAGACGAGCCTTGAAGCCGCGCAGGATCGACTGGACAGCGTCACTCTTTTCATGGCGGTCGAGAGCCGCCTCGGCGAGGCCATCGAGCTCGACCAGGGCGGTGTACTGGGCCGAAAGAATGACCTGGATCGTCACATTCGGATCCTCGTCCCTGACCAGCTTCTCCAGATCGGCGATCACGTCCTTGTCTTTCTCGACCAGCAGGGGCTCGCTGATGCGGACCGCTCCGGCTCGAACCCTGGCATCCTTGTCGGAGAGCTTTTCCCGCAAGAGCTCCTTGTCGATGACATCCAATCCCTCGAGGGTCCAGAGCGCGTGCAGCCTGGCAAGAGGCGCGGCGGCCGAGCGGGCCAGCTTCTTGAGCGCGGGAACCACCGACTGGTCCCGGCGGATGATGATCAGCTTCTGCGCTTCATCTCTCCACCAGCCGTTGGGGTGCGAGAGGTAGCTGACGAGCGCTCTGGTCTTCTCCTCGAGCATCCGGGGTCTCGGCCCGGGCTTGAACTTGTCGTGAACAACCCGGTAGATCCGCCCCTTGCCGATATTCTTGTCCAGCCCGTAGGCTGACACCACACCCCTCAGATAGGAACCCTGGCGCACCCAATTACCTTCCTGGATAATGCCCCGGTACATATCGAGGATATAGAGACAGCCATCGGGGCCGGTCTTCGCCGCCAGCGGCCTGAAGTTGGGATCCTTCGTGGCGATGAATTCTCGACCCTTGTAGGCATTCACCAGCACAGTCTTGCCGGCGACGTTGGTGATCTTCGCCCGGCGAACAAGCCGTCCTACAGCCTCGGGAATGAACAGATCCCCCCGCATATCCTCGGGCAATCGATCGCCTCGATAGACACCCTGTCCGCCGCAGCCGGTGAAGTTATTCAGCGTATTGTTGGCCCTTACCCGGCCACGCCCGCCCTGGACATCCGGCACGTCGTCAATCGGAAACACCTCCCGGAAGCCGGACGCCAGCTCTCCTCCCATACGAATCCGGCCGTAGATCATGGGCTGCTGGAAATCCATCGCCGGCTGCTCGCCGCCGGCGGTAGAGTAATAGAGCTTCCCGACATCATCATGGGTCAACCCCCACTGGCCCGACCCTCCGGGCAGGCTGTGGCGCTCGGCCTTCCCCCGGGTAAAACGATAGCGATGGTTTGAATAGGTCGTGTAGATCCAATTGTCGATATTCCAGATCAGGCCGCTGGGCTGATGCTCGAGGTTGCCGCCTCGCCCGCCGCCCTTGTGCCAGAGTTTCTTCTCATCCGCGACCCCATCTCCGTCGTGATCCGAATAGGCCCAGAGATCAAGCGTGTTGGTCTCGCGAATGATGACCTCCTTCTCGAGCGGCAGGATCATTCGCGGCAGGACGAGCTTGTCGACAAAGACCGTATGCTTATCCATCCGGCCATCCCCATTGGTGTCCTCCATGCGGACAACCCTCGAGATCGGGCGGAACTGGTCGCGGCCATCGATTTCCTGCATGTAGGTCCGCATCTCTGCGACGTACATGCGGCCGTTGCCGTCCCAGGCCATAGCCACGGGCTCCTCGATCATCGGCTCGCACGCCACCAGCTCCATCCTGTAGCCGTCGGCGACCACGAAAGACTTCAGAGCATCCTCGGGCGACAGCATGGGGACCTTATAAGGCTTGAGCTTGTCCTCTCCTTTGACCGGGAGACAAAACAAGAGACCAAGGCAAAGGCCTGTGACAGAGCGGGAGAGACGCTGGAAGGTCTTCATCTTTTCACCTCGTTTGACCGTGTGTTTTCGTAGCAAGTGGAAAACATTTTGACCTGATCATCCCCTGTAAACAAATCTTTCCCGGGGCAACTTTGACACCCCGGTTAATAGCCCCTGCCCTTCTCCGCCCGGGTTAGAATGCTCGTCCGGTTGCAGTCAAACGAATCCATACGCTTCCAGGAGAAGATCATGCCCAGCGACAAGAAAAGTAAGCAGCTCACCCGCAGACAATTGCTGGGCTCCACCATCGCCGCTACCGGGGCCCTTGCGGCGGGGGGCACCGTCCTTCCGGAGCACGGTCCCCGGCTTGACGCCGCGGTCCCCTCATCCCTCGAGGGGGACACCAGGGTCATCCTCTTCCAGGGCGACTCGATCACCGACGCGGGCCGCAACCGCCGCCAGGCCGGCCCCAACAACGCCAGCGCGCTGGGACGCGGCTACCCCTTCCTGATCGGCTCCTGGCTGCTGGCCACGCGGAACGATCCGAACCTGAAGGTCTACAACAGGGGGATTTCCGGCCACAAGGTACCCGACCTCCAGAAACGCTGGCAGAAGGACACCATCGACCTGAAACCGGATGTGCTCAGCATCCTGATCGGTGTCAACGACATCTGGCACAAGCTGGCCGGCCGCTACGATGGCACCGTCGCGGACTACGAGAAGGGCTTCAATGAGCTCATCGAGCAAACCACCAAGGCTCTGCCGGAAACACGGATCGTGATCTGCGAACCCTTCGTTCTGCGCTGTGGAGCAATCAACGACAAATGGTTCCCCGAATTTGACGAGCGGCGCGCCGCAGCCAAGCGGGTCGCAGAGAAGGCCAAGGCTACCTGGGTTCCTTTCCAGGAGACCTTCGACAACGCGGTGAATGATGCGCCCGCGAATTACTGGGCCGGAGATGGAGTACACCCCTCGATGGCAGGACACATGAAGATGACGATGGCCTGGCTCAAGGCGCTCAGCGACGGCTGAGATGCTTTTCAGGCCGGGGCGTTCCGGCGATCAGTAGCTGGCTATCAGCAATTGCTGTAGAACTCGCAGAGAAGCCCATCTTCTTCCCCCTCAGGATCAGGAGCGCAGCCGCTGCCAAGCAGGCCGGCCTTGGGAAGCGCATCGCCTCCGCCAAAGAGAAAGGTCAGGATGTTGATCCCGTCGCTCAGTCCCAGGGTGCCGTTATTGTCTGCATCGGCGGCATCCATACATCCAGGAGCGGAGCCTCCGAGAAACATCCAGGTCAGGAAGTTGATCGCATCGGTCACCTCCAGGGCGCCGCTGTCGTTCACATCTCCGCGCAGGAAACCTGTAAAGGGGACCTCCAGCTTGCCGTGAACGAGTGTGGATGGCGCCCCTCCGCCGCCCCCGACCTCGATCTGGATACCCACCGCGGGGTTGTCAGGAACCGGACGCAGCTCGTCTGCGACAAACCGCACCATCGTCCCTCCCGGGGGAATCTCACCAACACGGTAGGTAAGCCTGGCGAGCGAATTGAATCTCTCGGCCTCGAGATGCGCCGGCGCGACAAAAGAAAGGACGACAGCGGAAATAAATCCAACCTCGGACCCCTGCTCCGACCCGACAATCTCTGAATAATTGTAGAATGGCGCAACCGCGCGATCGGCCGCATCTGTACCACAGATAAAACCCTCGAGGTCGTCGGTGCAATCACCCTCAAGCAGCGTCAAGACCGCGGGATCATGCCGCAGGCCATAGCTCCAGCTCGTGACGCCCTCCGAACGCGTATCGAGAAATACCGTGGCTGAAAGATCCTGCCCCACACCCTCAACAACCAGCACGGCTTCGTTGTTCTCGTCCCACCTGAAGACCAGGCTGTCGGGAACGCAGGTATTGTCGCCTTCGCAGAAGGTCTCGACATTATCCTGAGTATTGTCCTGGGCACAGAGCGGCGCGCAAACACCGACGATCACCAGGAGAAGAATAAGAGACAGACCCCTGCATGGAGATGCCACCGCGCAGGCGAACTGGAACAGTGGAGGAGTTTTTTGTGACTTCATACCTAATATTAACAGCAAACTGCGAAAATCGCATGAAAAGGCGCTTCAGGCCGTTTCTGACCATTATAACTAAATTTTTTCGGACCTTATTCGACTTGCCTGATTATAGCCTCAGAATATGAAAACCCCTCAAAAATGGTGGTCGTAATTTCCCGGCGTTATCCCCTGGCACTGGGAAGGTCGTTTTAGAGCAGTCTTGCAGCACAGGAGTGAAGATATGTTGTTTCGAGCAGTTGTTGGAGTATTGGCGATCCCTTTTCTTTGTGGTTGTGTCTCTTACGAGGAATACAGAAGCCTGCAGGATGATCTCTCCAGGTCGAAACGAAACAATGACGACCTGGTAACCCAATACCAGCGCGACCTGCTCCACCGTCGGAAATCGCAGAAGGAAAACTCTTCCCGTGACGAGGCGATCCGGGCCGAGATGGAGGCCATGAAAAACCAGCTGCTGCTCGATAACAAAAAAGAGGAGCCCGAGGCGCCTGCGGGCAGAAGCTTTGAAAAAGAAGACCTGCCCACGGGAGCGAAAATAGAATCGGGCGGGCTCAGCCTGGGCTCAGGCCTGTTGTTCCAGCCGGGACAGGCCAGCCTGAAAAAACATCAGCTCGCTTCCCTCGACCAGGTGGGAAATCTGCTCAAGGGGAAATACGCCTTCTACGAGGTCCTCATCGAAGGCCACACCGACAACCAGCCCCTCAGAAGCACCCGGCAGCTGTTTGAATACAACATGGTCCTCGGCACCGCGCGAGCCTCCAATGTGTTCAAGTACCTGAGCAAGCGCCACAGCATTCCCGAAAAGCGCTTCCAGATCATGAGCTACGGCATGTCGCGGCCGCTGAACGAGCAAGCCGCCAGCACCGAGCAGGGCCGGCGCGAAAACCGTCGCGTCGTATTCCGCCTGAAGCGACGCATCCACTGATGAGTGGGGGCGACGGCCTCACTCGCAGACCGGCGACCTCCGGGCGCAACCCAGCGCATCGTCGGTTCTATCTTCCCCGCAATCGCTGCCCGGGTAGCCCGGGCTTGTCGGGGAAGGAGGTTGCGGGGCGACTCCGCCCGTAAACAGCCAGCTGAAGAGGATGATGGCATCCGTGATCTCGACATTCCCGGTATCGTTTGCATCGGCGGAATCCATGCACGCCGGCTCAGCCCCGCCAGAGAACAGGTAGAGCAACGGCACAACCCCATCCGTCAGGTTGATCGCGCCATCGGAGTTCGCATCTCCACGCACAAAACGCTCACCGGCCGGCTCCTGGCAGGAGGCCGCGTCGGAACAATCGGAATCCTCGCAATCGATGGAGCCGTCGAGATCATCGTCTTCTCCGTTGCCGCAATCCTCAGGCGTTATCTCCACCCCCAGGCTGATGACCGTCCGGCAGACACTGTCCTCCGCCGCGTCATCGCAGCGCCGGGAATCGTCCGCCGACACCGTCACGTGGTACACACCCTCGTCCCGAAGGACGATACCGATCCTCCCCGGCACCCGGGGACCGATGACCTGCGGCTCGCCAACCTCCCCGGCGACCATGATGGTAACCATGGGATTGTCACCGCTATCATCCTCGGCCGTGACGGTCAGATAATGCGAAGGACCGAAACGGCTGCCGGTAGCCTCCACCTCCAGGCCGGTGCAATGAGTGTCGGCGTAATCCGGATCCCCTTCTACCGGACAGGGCGGCGGGGCCCTGCCCTCG
>DODI01000558.1:0-5227 GCA_003509045.1 Planctomycetota bacterium
GCGCCACGCCTTTCTCTTTGGCTCTGCGTTACAGATTTGGCGCCTTAGCAGCGCTGCGGCCGAAGATGTGGTATATCGCGAAAAGGTCAAAGAGCTCTTCAACGCCGCTTCTAACGAGAACGCGCTGAAGTGGCCGCCCTGGGACGGTGATTGGGGCCGCAACTTCAGTCGCGAAAAGACGCTGGCTGGTTTCGAATGGCTCAGGGCCCATGGTTTACACCGGCGCGGCCATGTGCTCGTCTGGCCCGGTTGGTCCAACTTGCCCGAAAGCCTCAAGAGTTTAGAGGGCAATCCCGACGCGGCGACACTTATCCCACTGCTGATTATCGCGCATATCGATGAAATAACCCAACAGATGCGCGATCTGGTACAGGAGTGGGATGTAATCAATGAGCCCTATCATAACCACGATGTGATGGATCTGAGCGGCGAGGAGGTGATGGTCGATTGGTTTGCCGCGGCGCGCCGCAACTTACCGACGGCACCGCTTTTTATCAATGACTTTAGCATCCTCAGCAATGGCGGCCAGGATATCGCGCACCAAAACCACTATGAAAAGACGATTCAGTATTTGCTGGACCAGGGCGCACCGATTACGGGGATCGGCATGCAGGGCCATTTTGGTGAGAGCGTGACGGCTCCGTCTAAGGTGCTCAGCGTGCTCGATCGCTTTGCACGTTTCGGTCTCGATATTAAGATCACCGAATTTGATATCAATAGCGCCGACCAGGAGTTACTCAACGATTATACGCGCGATTTTATGACGGCGATCTTCAGCCATCCCGCCGTCACTGGTCTGCAATTCTGGGGTTTTTGGGAGAAAGCGCATTGGCGGCCGGCCGCCGCGCTATATGCGGCTGATTGGACGCCGAGGCCGCATGCGCAGATTTACAAGGACCTGGTTTTTAAAGAATGGTGGACTAGCCTTAAAGGCCAGAGCAATGCCAACGGGAATTTTAGCGATCGGGGGTTCTACGGCGATTACGAGGTCTGGGTCCGCAATGGCGGCGAGACCTTTACTTCGAGCTTTGTTTTGACGCCTGGATCTAAGACGATTACCGTGCAACTTGCGGCTACGAGTATTAGAGAATCCCAAGACCAGCCCGACCGTTTCAATCTACAGCAAAACTATCCCAATCCCTTTAATCCTTCGACGACGATCGGTTATGCGCTGGCGGCACCGACGAACGTGCGGCTCAAGGTATATAATAGTTTAGGGCAGCATATCAAGACCTTGGTCGATGCGTCGCAGGCGGCGGGTGCGCGAGAGGTAATCTGGGACGGCACGGACCATGAGAATCAACCGGCTAGTGCGGGTACCTATATATACGAGTTGGCTACCGACTACAGCACGCTGCAGCGGCCGATGATGTTATTGCATTAGGGCAATTTGCTGCGGGCGATGCAAGTGGGCAAGACAAGGTGCTGGGGATCAGCGGCTTCGGTAATACGGAGGCGCTGATCGAGGCGGTAGGGAAGACGCATCCTTATCTATAATACCTATCATCTCTTACATCCGACGGCGATTGAAGCGGCGATTCGCTTTTCTCAGTGGACCGTGCGCGACACTACAAGAACTGGAAAAGACGCTGCTCGCCTTAAAAGACGCCGGCATCGACTTTCTTCACGCCAGCACGCGGCGCTTCTGGCTGCCCGAGTTTGATGGTTCTGATCTCAATATAGCCGGCTGGAGCAAAAAGATCGCCGATCTGCCGACGATCACCGTGGGCAATGTGGGGCTGGTGACCGGTGAGCTCTTTGGCGACGGACCGCAAAGCAATCAAGAATTGATGCGGCGTTTTGACCGCGGCGAATTCGACCTAGTCGCCATCGGTCGCCCGTTGCTCAGCGATGCGGATTGGTGCAACAAGGTGGTCGACGGTTTGCAAGATGAGATCATTGCCTTCAACGACGAGGCATTGAAGGTTTATCCATAGGTCGAACGGAGAACATTCCTTCCCTATTGGACCCCACGCAATTTATTTCATTGATGATAACGAGGCCCAATATATGACGCCAAATATTCTCTGGATCTGCACCGACCAGCAGCGCTACGACACCATCGGCGCGCTGGGCTACGACCACGTGGACACGCCGAACCTCGACCGTCTCGTCGGCGAAGGGCTCCACTTTACCGACTGCCACGTCACGGCGGCCTCCTGCGCCCCGGCGCGCGCCAGCCTGTTCAAGGGACTCTACCCGCATACCAGCGGCATCCTCAAGAACGCCGACACCTGGCGGCATTCCTGGATCGAGCTGCTTAATGAAGCCGGCTACCACTGCACCAACATCGGCAAGATGCACACCTGGCCCTACCACGCCTCGGTCGGTTTCGACGAGCGCTACGTCGTCGAGAACAAGGACCGTTACCTCGAGGGACGCTACTATTTCGACGAATGGGACAAGGCGCTGAGATTCAGGGGGCTCATCAAGCAGCAGCGCGAGCTCTACCGCAAGCTGCCGGACTACTCTGAGCGTCTCGGCGCCTTCGACTGGGAGCTGCCCGAGGACACCCACCCCGACACCTTCGTCGGCGACATGGCGCTGTGGTGGATCGAGACCTTCCCGAAGACCGAGCCACTCTTCCTCGAGATAGGCTTCCCCGGCCCCCACCCACCCTACGACCCCGTGCCGCGCTACGCTGAGCCCTACCTCGAAAAGAACCTGCCGCTCCTGGAGGTGACGCAGGAAGAACTCGACGCGCAGCCGCCGCCACTGAAGGCCCTGCGCATCCACAATACCGAGGTCGACCACGACTCGGTGGTTCACCTGCTGGAGCCTACAGAAGAACAACGCCAGCTACAGCGCGCCTACTACCTGGCCAACATAACCATGATCGATGAGAAGGTCGGCCAGATCATGGAGGCGCTCGAGAAGCAGGGCTACCTCGAGAACGCGGTGGTGATCTTCACCTCCGACCACGGCGACTGCCTCACCGACCACGGCCACAGCCAGAAGTGGACCATGTACGACCAGATCACCCGCATCCCGCTCATTGTCAGCTCACCGGGCCGCTTCGATTCCGGCCGCGCAATCGATGGCCTGTGCCAGCAGATGGATCTCGGGCCGGCCATCCTCGAGCTGGCCGGAGCCGAAGTTCCCGAGATCCTCGAGGCAAAATCATTCCTGCCGGCGCTCGAGAACAAGGAATGGGCCGGACGCGACTACGTCTTCGCCGAGCAGGCCCGCGACGGGATCCTCACCGACACCGAGTTCATGACCATGGTGCGGTCGAAGGAGTGGAAGCTGGTGCACTTCATGGAAGAGGAATTCGGCCAGCTCTTCAACCTCATCGAGGACCCCGACGAGGTGAAGGACCTCTGGGACGATCCGGCCTTTGCCGAAAAGAAGGCCGAGATGCTGGCGGTCCTGCGCGAGTGGCGCATCCGCAGCCAGTACGACACCAGCGATCTCAGCGCCGACTGGCGCTGAGCGGGCTCAGGGCAGCGGCTGGGTCGAGCGCAGGTAGGCGAAGAGATCGCGAAGCTGCTGCTCGCTGTACTCTTTCAGCAGGTCCTCGGGCATCACCGAGGTCTCGAGCACCCGGAGCTGCAGGATCTTTTCACGCGGCAGGACAACGGTCTGGCCCTCGATCGTTCGCAGCGCCACGGTCTTCGAGCCGCTGTCGGCCAGGAAGCCCTCCAGGGTCCGGCCATCGCGGGTGATGAGCAGATTGTTTTCATAGCCTGTCCTGATCTCAGAGGACGGTGCCACAATATTGGCGATCATGCGCTCGAGGTCCTCGCGCTGGTAGCTCGTCAGGTCCGGCCCGACCTCTCCCCCATCGGCAAACAGCCGGTGGCAGCGGCCGCAACGGGCCATGAACAGACGCTCACCCTCATAGGGATTCCCCGTCCCCGCCTCGATCGTTTTTTTCACAGCCTCGACCTTTGCCCGGATGGCGGCGGCATCTGCCACCTCGAGCTTGCCCCAGGTTTTCGTCACCTCCCCGCTCAACCTGGCATCGCCATAACCCAGCAGGCGGCGAATAATCCTGCGCGGCACCTGCCCCTTAGCGACCCTCCCCTTCCCCACCTCTGCCACAAGGACCCCGGCCCAGGCCTTGCGGCTCGACAGGAGCTCGAGGGCAAGATCGCGCAGGTCTCCCTTCATCATGGGCAGCACCTTCAAGACCTCCGGGGGGATCCGATCATCCTCGTAAGCACCGAGCGCGCCCAGGCAGGCGCCGCGCAGGCTGTCGCCGGCACCACTTTTGAGAACCTCGAGCAGGGGCCCGACCACCGCCGGGCGCTCGATCTCTCCCAACACCCTGGCGATTTTCTCACGCTCTGAATTCGAAGCTCCGGTATTGACCAGCATCGCCCTGGCCTTCTCGAGCGCCTCGCCATCGCCGGCGCGAAGACGGAGCTCGAGAGATGCTCCTCCCGCATCGAGGAGAGCCTCCACCAAGGCGTCCGGCAGCTTCGGCAGCGTCCGCCCCGCGAAGGCCTTCTCGAAGCCCGCAACCAGCCGTTTCGAATCTTCCTTGCCGGGAGCCTGCCGGAGCATCCCGAGACAGGCCGCCCACCCCGCCTCGGCTTCCATTACGGCAAACCGCCGCATGACTCGCGAGGCCAGGTGTTCGGCAACCAGGCGGCGTTCCCAGAGCGCCGTCTTCCCAAAAAGAGCCACCACATCGTTTTGATTTGCCTCGAGCTTTGATTCGATCGCCCACCACAAAAGCAGCGGAATGTGCACATCGCCTGAATCCTCATCGTGGGCGGAAAGCGCCTCGACCAGGCGCAGGCAATCCACCGCCGCCAGCCGCCTGGCTGAAGATGCGAGCTGGCTCCTGACCTCGAGCGCCTTCTCCGCGGTTGCCAGCTCCACGAGACGGTCCACCAACGCCCCTGAGACCTGCCGCTGATCACAGACCAGCCGAACAGCCCAGCGACGCACGCGCTCATCCTGATGAGCGAGCGCCCGCAGGGCCAGCCTGTCATCGAGCGGCCTTCCAAAGCCCAGGCTCCAGAGCGCCTCGAGCGGGCGAGGGCCGGAGAAGAGCTCCTTCTCAAGCGCCTTGCGGGTCGCCTCGTCTCTTCTCTCTCCGAGCAGGCGGGATGCCTGCTGGCGAACCCAGCGATCCGGGCTCGAAAAAAGAGCGGCCAGGTCGGCTGAGCTGAGCCGGGAAAAGTCCCTCGGCGGACTCCCGGGCGTTTCCTTCCCGATAAGCCGGTAGATTCTCCCCGTGCCCCGGGCAACCCGGCCGGCGTAGTGGCTCGAATGG
>DODI01000003.1:0-5737 GCA_003509045.1 Planctomycetota bacterium
CCGTTCTTGATGGTCCGGGAACGTTCTCTATCCATCCTTCCAGGCGGGAGCCATAGGAACGATGCAGCATAAGATCCAGGCAGCTGATCTTGGTCCCGAAGGCCCCGCCATGCTCGCGGCTGTAGAGGCCTGCGTTCATTGCGGTTTCTGCCTACCGGCGTGTCCTACCTACACTGCCCTTGGTGAGGAGATGGATTCTCCCCGCGGGCGGATCTTTCTCATGAAGGAAACCCTGGAGGGAGGTGTCGAGCTACCCGAAGTCGCGCCCTATATCGACCGCTGTCTCGGTTGTCTCGCGTGTGAGCCGGCCTGTCCGTCCGGAGTCGAATATGGCGCTCTGCTGACTCCTTTTCGGGCGCTTTCGAATGAACAGGTCCGGCTGTCGCCCTGGAGACGTCTGCTCCGTTTCCTTGTGCTCAAGACCTTGCCCTACCCTGCTCGTCTCAGGCCTGCCTTATTGATGGCTAGATGGCTCAGCTGGACAAGAGGAGTTCTGCCGCGGGGTCTCAGGGCGATGCTGGAGCTCTCCCCCGGCCGTTTACCCCGGGATCGAGGCCTCCCCTCGCTCACCGCGGCAGAGGGAGAGGAGCGCGGGCGGGTCGGCCTGCTGCTGGGTTGCGCCCAGGCGGTCCTGGCCCCTTCCATCAACGAGGCTACCGTCCGGGTGCTGGCGCGAAACGGTATCGAGGTGACAGCGCCTGCCGGCCAGGGCTGCTGCGGCGCCCTCAGCATTCATTCGGGGGAGAGGCGGCAGGCTCGCGAGCTGGCGGAATCGCTGCTGGCTTCCTTTGACGGCGAGATGGATTCACTGGTGACCAACGCGGCTGGCTGCGGCTCGGGTATCAGTGAGTACCCGGCGCTGTTCAAGGGAACGAGACGCGAAGCTGAGGCCGCCAGGTTCAGCTCGCGGGTTGAGGATGTCTCGGTTTTTCTCGACAGGCTCGGTATCGAGGCGCCAGCTCCGCTGGAGAAGCCGCTGCGGACGGCCTACCAGGATGCCTGCCACCTTGCCCATGCCCAGGGCGTCCGGCAGCCGCCGCGTCGATTGCTGGAGCAGATCCCGGGTCTCGAGCTGGTTCCCGTCCCCGATGCGGATGCCTGCTGCGGTTCCGCTGGAATCTATAATATTGAGCAGCCCGAGCTTGCCCGTGAGATCGGCGACAGGAAGGTGGAGGCCCTGCTCAGGACGGGGGCCGATCTTGTCGTCTCCGGAAATATCGGCTGCATCATGCAGCTCAGGAGTCGGTTGCGCGCGCGCGGGCTGGATCTCCCCGTCCTCCATACGATGGAGGCGCTTGATCTCGCCTACCGCGGCCAGTTGGGAGAATTTCGCGGGCGGAGGGCTCAGTCCGAAGGCTGAATGAGGGCAGCTTCGATGACCTCTCCAAGAAGCCCGGGGTTCTCCAGCAGGGGCCAGTGATCGAGGTCCTTGCGCAGCACCCTGGTGTTTTCTGACAGCTTGTCGAGCTCCCCGATGGATTCCAGGGTTGCGAGGACCTTCGGTCCGTTGAGGGCGAAGTCCTTAGTGCCCTGGATGATGGTCACCTTCTCTCCGGACTCCCGCAGGAGCTTGCGCAGGGATTCAGCATCGTGGCTGCCGAGGGAGGGACCTTCGCAAACCCGGCGGTAGCTCTGATAGGCTACCCCCCTTGAGCAGAAGAGATCAGGCATTCCAATCGCTATGGCCCGGACTTCCGGAAGGGGACTGTCCATCAGTGTCTTGTAGCCGATGATCCGGGTCAGGAAACGAGCCGGGTATTGGGAGAGGGGGATGCCAAGTATCATCCCGGAGATCCGAGAGACGAATCCAACGTGGTCGCTCCAGGCCGGGGCGACAAAGACAGCGAGGTCGGGCAGCTCGGCTTCCGCCTTGTCCGTCCAAAGCGACCCGGAGAGACAGGTGGCGCCTCCCCAGGAGTGGGCGATCAGGACCTTCACCGAATCGGGTGGCAGGGAATCGTAGGTTTCCCTGATCCGCGAGAGGTAGATGCCGTTGTCCGGGCTCACGCCGCGGCCCTGGTCTTCGGGGTGGTAGCCGGGAGCCAGGACTGTGGTGAGGTGAATCGAGTGCCCTGCCAGGAGCCGCCGACAGGCTCCATCACTCTCGGCATCAGTCCTGAGCCTGGCGGCCAGCGCCTTCGCGTAGGATGCTCCTTCGAAAATTCCGGGCACCACGAAGATGTCGAGCTTCTTCGCGCCGGCTCCGAGCTCCGCTATTTGTTCGAGGTGATTCATCTCAGGGTTTTCAGCCGTCGCTTCATGGGGAGCTGTAGTTTCCGGGCAGCTGTGACATGAAAAGGATAACAGCGCGCAGACCAGGGCCGCCGGCAGCGCAACCAGCCGGCCATTCGTTTCGATCACGGTCATTCATTTTCACCCACCTTCCGGGTCCCCCTTTTTCTCGCGTGGGATATTTCGGCCCCATCGATGGTATTCTCATCGACAGTTTCCGTTGGCTCGCCTGGTAGCTTGATTCTAATGCCGACCATTGGGAAAAAACCAGCCTGTGTGTTTGTCGCAGGGGACAAAGAGTTGTCAAGATCGGCATGCTCGGGTATTTTCACCACCTGTATATTCCCCTTAGCTCTCCAGCTTCTTTTCCTACCAGGACCTGATTAACAGTGAACGCCCAGAACTCTTCGCCTGAACTGGCTGAGAAGGTTACAGCTTCCCGGGAGGGGTTGGATGCCCATGTCCGGGAAATCATCGAGTGGCATTTCAATCCGGACACAGGCTGTCCATTCTGGCTTAACTATGCCGGAAAGCTTGGTTGGGATCCTCGCAAAGAGATTGTCGCGTTCGACGATCTGAAAAAATTCCCGCTCTTTGAAGATGACTGGCTTCGCGGAGGCCCCGTGCGCCGCTGGCTGCCGAAGGGTTACGAGAAGGAGCCGGCCTTCGTTTTTGAGACGGGGGGGACGACTGGAATTCCCAAGAGCAGGCTGGTGGTCAATGATCACAGGATCGATTACGAGATGTTCAGCGACACCCTTCCCGAGGAGCATTTCCCCAAGGGAGCGAACTGGCTGATGCTCGGCCCCTCCGGGCCGCGGCGGCTGCGCCTCGCCGTGGAGCACCTCTGCCAGTATCGCGGGGGAATCTGTTTCTGTGTTGACCTCGATCCACGCTGGGTCATCAAGCTGATCAAGAAGCGGTGGATGGACCAGCTCGAGGCCTATAAGGACCACGTTATCGAGCAGGCGATCACCCTCCTGCAGGCGGGCCATGATATCCAGTGCATGTTCACCACGCCGAAATTGCTGGAGGGTCTGGCCTTTGAGCTTGAGCGCAGGGGGACCAGCCTGGAAGAGCTCGGGATCAGGGGAATCTTTTCCGGCGGGACCGAGTTTACCCCGCAGTGGACCCGGTTCGCCAGCGAGGAGCTCCTTGGCGATATCTACATGACTCCGACCTACGGCAACACCCTGATGGGGCTGGCCTGTTCGAGGCCGGTGGTTCCGGCGGATGATTACAAGATTGTCTACTACGCTCCCCAACCTCGAGCGGTAATAGAGGTGGTCTCCTTTGACGACCCGGCCGAGGTCGTTCCGTACGGGGAGACCGGCAGGGTCAGGCTGACTACGCTGACCAGGGAGCTTTTCGTTCCCGGCTTCCTCGAGCGAGATGAGGGCGAGCGGGAGGGACCGTATGATGACTATCCATGGGATGGCATCAGCGGGGTGCGTCCTTTCCGTGAATTTGCATCGGCCACGACGGTGGGTGTCTATTGAGAGCGGGCCGCTGGCTTTAACAAACGATTGTTTCAATTCAAGGAACCTGAACATTGCTGAATATTCCTATCCTGCGCTGGGGCACTCCCTACGAGAGCCTCGAAAAGGAAGAGATCTTTCACTTCATCACTGGTGAGCCGGTTGCCAAGGTCAGCCAGGCCAATACGGGACTCCTCGCCCGGGACATGCGCAAGGCCGAGAGAGCGCGTGAATGCCTGAGGGAAATCCCGGCGGGCGACCTGATCGAGATGATGAAGAAGGCCGCCGATTTTTATCTCGATGGCTCGCTGCCGATGGGAGATGGCGTGCAGACCCCGGATGATTTTGCCAGGCAGCAATCGTCCACGACGGGGCTCCCGGAGCATATGTGCAAGGCCAACATGAAGAAGAACCACTTCGTGCTGACCAACATGGACAAGATGCTCGACGCCCTGACCAGGGGACTGGATCTTGATATCCTGACACGGGGTTACGGTGTAGAAGACCGCGGCGTGGTTGTCAGCTACCAGGCCCAGACCTCCGCTCTGGGAATGGTTCTCCCCTCCAATTCTCCAGGGGTTCATACCCTCTGGCTTCCTGTCATTCCCATGCAGATCGGCCTGGTTCTCAAGCCTGGTCCTCAGGAGCCCTGGACTCCCTATCGCATGGCGGCGGCATTCGCCGAAGCCGGGATCCCTGCCGAGGCGGTCGGGATCTATCCCGGCGGAGCGGCGATGGGGGCCGAGGTGGTCAGCCAGTGCCAGCGGACCATGATCTTCGGCGGGACGCCGACGGTAGATGCCTACAAGGGGAACCCCCGCGTGCAGGCCCACGGCCCCGGCTTCAGCAAGATCATATTCGGCGATGACATGGTTGATGATTGGGAGAAACACATCGATCTCATCGCTGACAGCGTCTATCTCAACAGTGGCCGCGGCTGCATCAACTGCTCAGGAATCTGGGCCTCGCGTCATACCGAGGAGATTGCCCAGGCCGTAGCCGAGAGGATCGGTCCCATCGAGGTGAAGCCTCCGGAGGATCCGGAATCTCTGCTGGCGGCCTTTACGGTGCCGGGTATGGCCCAGGCCCTCTCGGGTATGATCGATGCGGATCTCAACGAGTCAGGCGTTGAGGACATGACCGCCAAGTTCGGCAGCAGGCTGGAGGAGATGGATCGGTGCGCGTACCTTCGCCCGACAGTTCTTCATTGCGCCTCGCCGGAGAATGCGGCGGCATCGAAGGAGTATATGTTCCCCTTCTGCACGGTGGTGAAGTGTCCGCAGGAAGACATGATCGACAAGATGGGGCAGACCCTGGTCTGCAGCGCCATCACCGAAGACCAGCCCTTTGTCGACCGGCTGATCACCACCCGCCATATCGATCGGCTCAATATCGGTCCCATTCCAACGATCAAGCTTGACTGGCTGCAGCCGCACGAGGGCAATATCGTTGAGTTCCTTTTCCGGGCCCGGGCCTTCCAGGTGCCGGAGGAGAAGCTCTCTCCTGCCGGTTGATATCTTGGAAGAAAAGTTCAAATACACGGTCGGGCAGCTTGTCGAGCACCAGCGCTATAGCTACCGGGGAGTGGTGGTGTCGCGGGACTCGAGCTGCCAGGCATCGTCTGAGTGGTACGAGGGTAACCTCACGCAGCCGGCCAGGGAGCAGCCCTGGTATCACGTCCTGGTCCATGGAGGTGATCATTCCACCTACGTTGCCGAGGAAAACCTGCGGGAGGATACGGGGGGGGAGCAGGTCATCCATCCGCTGGCGGCGACCTTCTTCATGTATTTTACAGAGGGGCGGTATACTCCGCGGGAAGGTGCCAGCTTTCCCGGGGCGGAGGGCTGACGCGCCGCGGGTTCTTTTTTACAGGGCGAGGAGAGCTTCCCGTTCGAGGGACGCCTGTTTTTTCAGCTGCTGGCGGCGGTGATAGGCTGCCTCGTCCGCCAGGGAGTCCCTCATCTTCGTCTCCAGCTCGACGGCCTCCGCCTGGCTCTGCGGCCAGCACTCATCCGCCCATTTGAGCA
>DODI01000003.1:6128-6658 GCA_003509045.1 Planctomycetota bacterium
ATCCTGCCGAGGACATCGAACAGGCTGACGTTCTCGGGGTAGAAGATGTCGCCGTTGAGGAATTCTATGCAGCGTTTTTCGTATTCCAATGCAGCGGTAGAGTTGTCGGGGCGCTGGCTGGGATCCCATGGGTTCAGCATGATCTTCGCCACGGCCTGGTCCTCTTCCCTCGCGAGGAAGCGGAGCAGGGTCAGGGCATTGGCCATCGCCGCCGCGCGGGCCGGGTTGACCGCATGGATGATAACGGGTATTTCACAGAAGCGTTTGCTGATGGTGCTGTTGCCGCCGGGTTCAAAATTCTGAAAGAGCCACTGCAGGATCGAGCAGCCCTGCTGGTGGAGGCCGCCCTGGCCTCCGTCATGGTTAAGAGAATAGTAGACTGAGTGAAGCTCTCCACCCTTGCGGGTGCGCGATGGGTCTTCCGTCCCCTCGAGTCTGCTGGTCTCGTTTTCCACGAAGGAGTGGGCGTAGGGATAGATGACCGGGTGGACCAGGCTGGTGAATTGCCTCGGGTCCAGGGGGCCGCCCTG
>DODI01000015.1:0-2334 GCA_003509045.1 Planctomycetota bacterium
GGCGATGGATAGCAGGAAGGCTATGGCTTCCCGAGCTACCCCCGAAGGCTGAAAGAGGGGAATGTTGATGGTCACCGTTGGCATGTCGATGACGGGAGCCTGCTCTTCCTCCTCTTCTGCTCCGGGGAGGTTGGCCTGCTCGAGGTCGCCCGCATCGGGTAAAACGGAGGTGGGGCCGGCGCCCTCCTCGTCTTCATACCCATCGTGTTCTGCCTGTGGTTCTTTTTCAAGCAGGCCGGGGTCGAGCAGAATAAAGAAGCGGACGCTGTTGTCCTGGTTGTGATAGACCATCTGGGTCGGGTCCGACCTGTCCTGGAGAAGCCAGGGAGATTCGGCCAGCTTCCCGCCGATGGCCTCGCCATCGAAGGTTTCGGAAGAGGAAGGTACCAGGAAAAGATCAAATGTCTTCATCTCTACGGGACTCTGAAACTGGTCATGGGTTGCCTGACCGGATAAGGTACCCATTCTTTCAAAAGCTGTCGCATTTTTTTCATCACCTCGTTGGCATTCCTTCATGAAAATCTGGGCAATCAGTGACCTCCATCTAGGCTTTTCTACCGGAAAGTGGATGGACCAGTTCGGCGAGCACTGGGAGGGTCATCATGAGAAGGTCGAGGCCGCCTGGAGGGAGTTGATTGAGCCGGACGATCTCGTGTTGCTTCCCGGGGATTTCTCCTGGGCCATGAAGGCGATAGATGTCGCTGTCGAGCTTGAGTGGCTCTCAGTGCTTCCCGGTAAGAAGGTGCTCATCAAGGGCAACCATGACTATTGGTGGCCTGGTTCGCACAAGAAGCTCAACGAGCTGCTTCCGGAGGGAATCTACGCGATCAAGAAGAGGGCTGTGGTCGTGGACGGCGTTCCAATCATCGGCGTGCGCGGGGGGGACTTCATCCCGTGGTGTCCGCCTGATGAGGAACTTGGAGCGGAGGCCCTGGAGAAGGCCTTCGCGACACTTCAGAAGGAGCGCCGGGAGCTGCTCCAGTCCATCGAATACCTCGCAGGTATCTACGAGGGAGAGCAGCGGCCGATAGCGCTCTTTCATTATCCCCCCTATCGGATCGGTTCCAAGGAGAGCGCCTTTACCCGGATCCTCGAGTCGGCGGGCTGCAGCCATTGTCTCTTCGGGCATCTTCATACCAGCCCCGAGTGGGAGAGGGTCTTCAAGGGCGAGTCCAATGGGGTGAGCTACCGGCTGGTGAGTTGCGATTATCTGGATTTCAAGCCGCTCCTGATTGACGAGCGCGATTGAGCGGGTTGCTGCTGTCGGTCGCCGCGGTCAGCCAAGGAGGCTGTCGAGCTCGATCTCTTCGAACCCATTAAAGACGGCGGTTGCTTCGCCGAGAGAATCGGCAGGATGTGTCGTGGCCAGGGCAAAAACAGCCATGCCCGCTGCGTTGGCCGCCGCGATCCCGGTCGGCGAGTCCTCGAAGGCGAGGCAGCGGTTCGGGGCGAGGTCCAGGGTTGCCGCGGCATCCAGGTAGGTCTGCGGATGAGGCTTGGGTAGCTCGACATCCCTGCGGCAGGTGATGGATTCAAATAGCTCGGCGTAGCCGCCGGCCTCGAGGAAGAGCTCCGGATTACGGCTGGAGGTGGCGACAGCCGCTTTCAGTCCCCGGTCGCGAGCCGCGGTAACGAATTCGCGCGCTCCTGGAACTCTCTGGACGCCTTCCTCTCCCAGTACGACGCGGACATGGTCCTCCTTGAGCTGCATGAGCTCCAGGAGCCGCTGCTCTTCAAGAGGTCCGAGGATGTTCATCAGCACGTTCTCTCTGGAGATTCCCATGCCGGTGTCTCGATAGGCTTCCCAGGAATAATCTACTCCTGCGGTTGCGAGGGTCGCCCGGTAGGCCTTCCAGTGGACTCGCTCCGAGGAGACGAGGACTCCATCCATGTCGAAGATAAGGGCCTGGGGATGATCCGTGGGTGTCTGCATATGCATCTCGGGAGGACCGGGGGTTCTTCCTGCCCCCATCTGGCTGTTGCCATTGCCCGTTGTCAAGACTGGAGCCGTCTGCTATAAACGACTTTCAAGTGCAGAGGGGACCGAGAGGCGGCATGGCCAAGTGGTAAGGCAACGGTTTGCAAAACCGTCATCCCCGGTTCGAATCCGGGTGCCGCCTCCATTTTTCAGCCCGGCGAGAGTCAATCCTTCGCCTGGGCTGCCAGCGCTCTCTGGTAGCTTGCGGAGCCCATCAACTGCTTCATCTCCTTGAGGCGGCTGTCGATTACCGAGGCCACCGGCCTTGAGAAATCTGCGCTCTGCAGCCGGGCGGTGGGGGCGCTGCTCTCAAGGAAGGAGAGCGCGCTGGTGTATTTTTTCAGTGCGGCTCCCAG
>DODI01000015.1:2659-5880 GCA_003509045.1 Planctomycetota bacterium
TGGACCCGATCGCGTTCGAGGTCGCCCATGAGAAGATGACATGTGGAGAGCTCCAGCACATCGCCGAGAGCCACAGCTGTTTTTTGAGCCTCATCATAGAGAGAGAGCCCCTCTTCGTAGGCTCGTCTCTCCCTTGCGATCATCGCCCGGGCGCGCAGAACCTTGAGCAGGCTCCTCTTGTCGTCAACCGCGCGCACCAGCTTCTCGGCATCCATGAATTCCGTCTCGGCCTCCAGGAAGCGGTCAGCCTTCTGATGGAGCTGGCCGATCTGAACCTTCATCGCAGCGAGCAGGCTCATCCCTTTTTCACCGTCGCTTTCCTGCAGCTTTTCCACGATTTCCCGGTAGCTCTTCATGGCCTCGTCCTCTCGTCCGCATTGGTAGAGGACATTGGCGAACTGGACCCTTGTTGCCAGCCAGATGGCTTCTTCTCCCAGCTCGCGTGCCAGCTCTCCACCTTCCTCGTAGTGGGCCGCCGCCGCGTCGAGATCCTCCCGCAGGTAATGTATATTTCCGATCTGGTGCAGGACGCGGGCGAGATTGGCCTGGTCGCCGCTGTCTTTGAGTTCCTGCCGTACCTGCTCGTAGAGATCGAGGGCTTCATCGTATCGATTGTCGTTCTTGTAGATGATAGCAAGGTTTCCGAGGCTGACCGTCCGTATGTTGCCGGAGGTCGTCTCGATGGTTTCCAGCAGGACCTTCTTCGCCAGGTCGTGGTAGCCCAGCCGCAGCAGGTCCTCGATGAAGCACTTCTGGAGCTGGCTGGCCTCCTCGTAGTGCCCTGCCCGCAGGAGGAATTCCCGGGCGTTGTACATCGACCAGGTGTTGCTGCTGCTTCCGGGCAGGCGCAGGTAGTAGTTTGCGGCACAGGAGCGCAGCGCGCGAATCCGCCCGGCGTCGGGGGAGTGAAATCCCTGGCAGGCTGCGTCGTTCACAAAGGGATGAAGCTGGCAGCTGATGCCGGTGGAGCCATCCCGCCCGCTCACCTGCAGCAGCCCGTATTCTTCGAGCTCCAGCAGGCGCTTGTCGGTATTTTCCCGGCTCAACTCGATCTCCTCCTCAATTCCATCGCAGAGGCTGCGCAGCAAGCCCCGGGTCATCGGACGTCCGAATTCAGCCAGGATTTCAAGCAGCTCTCTGGTCGCCGGGCGAAGCGTCTCCAGGGCTTTCAAGTAGGCGCTCTCGAGGTCCGGTCCATTTTCTCTCTGCCGTTCCAGCTCGGCCCGACCTGTAGCGCTGGAGCTCATTCGTGCGAGGAGCCGAAGCAGGAGTGGATTGGAGATGTCGTGGGGGACAGCGCTTCCGGCCGCCAGCAGGGTCCAGAAATCCCGTGTCTCCACCAGGGAGAGCCCTGGAAGTTCGATCCGTTCTATCTCGGCTCCCGCCGGAGGATGCTCAGAAGAAGTGAAGATGAGCATTCCCGGGGCGCTTTTCTCAAGACTCGAGCAGGCTGAGACGAAGTTCTTGAGTGACACCTGGGAATCTTCATCTTCGCCGATTGCGAGATGATGGAAATCATCGAAAAAGACGGCCACCGGATGCATGGCGAGTATGTTGAACAGAACGGAGAGCTTTGCTTCGAGTCGTGATCTCTGCCCGAGCACCTTGTCCATGTCTTCGATTCCGGCCTGCAGCAGGAAATCGTTGAGTTGGTACAGAGCCTCCTCGATGCGCATACCCCGGTAGCAGATGATTCGCCTGATTGCCCTGAATCGTTTCGAGGCCGAGAGGGTGTCGATGACGGTTGTGGTCTTACCTGTTCCCGGTGGCGCATCTACCCACAGTGCCGCGGCTGTTCGGCTCTCGATGAACCGGGCAACCCTGTCCATTGACACGGTGCGCAGGCGGCTGCGAAGGCAGAATGGTGCTTCCAGGCTGACAAGTGTTCTCTCACCAGACCCGTTGAGATACTCGTTCATGCAGTTTTATCGACGGAGAGAGAAGCCTCTCTTGATCTCATCAAGGTGGGAGGGCTCGTTCTGATAAGAGAGTTAAGCTTTCAAGGGCCGATAGGGTTGGGCCAGGGAGCGGAAGCCGCTCTCTCACAGGATATTGGGAACAGATGGGCGCTCTAGCGCGACTGGGTGAGGGCCAGTGCAGCCCACGAGCCAGGTCCGGCGGCGGCAAGCTCAGTCGGAGCGGTTTCTGCCCCTGGGGTTGTACCGGGCTCTCTGCTCCCCTCCTGCGGCGGCAGAGTATTTCTTGGCTGTTTCAATTACGTGTCGCTTCCAGAGCAGATCAAGCTCTTCGCTTTCCTTCTTGAAGTGTGTCTTGAGAGCCTTCTCCTGGAAGTTGACGTAGCTGAGCCAGTAGGTCTTGAGAGCATCTTCGTCGTCTTCGGGCGGAGCGAGGGGAGCCTCTTCGCCTTTCAGGTCGCGAAGAAGAGCCTGCAGGTAGCGCGGGCTCTTGCGAATCCTGTAGAGGAAATCGACGAGGGTCATCGCCATTGCGCGGCTGCGCTTTTCCTGCCGCCGCTTGATTTCCTGTGATTCGAGGAGGTAGTAGATGTTGTCTTCGTTGTTTTCCGCGCTGAGAACGTCCGCCGCGGTCTTGAAGTTCCGGTAGAAATAGGCCTTGTCCCGAGCATCCTTGCCGCGGCTCATTTTCCCCATGCCGATGATCTGCTCGGCGATCCCGTCTTGCAGCCACCAGCCAACCCGGCGGTCGGTTCCGTTGAGATAGGTGATCGCATCGGTTGCAAGAATCCTGGTTGCGGCTGTGCTTTCGGGTTGCCAGAGCGTCGTATGTTCCTCGTTCGTATAGCCGTACTCCGCGTTCTTCGCATAGTCAACCTGGTCGACAATCTCTGCGAATTGCTGGTATTGCTGCTCGGAGCGCAGGAGAACAAACTGGACCTTGGCGGGCCAGAGAAGAGCATCCTTGCCCTTGATCCCGAGGAAACTGGAGATCAGCTTCTTCGCGTTTTTCAGGTGGCCGACGAGCTGCGCCATCTTGGGGTGCTTGGCCGTGGAGAGCGTGGTGTGGACAAGAAAATCCTGGTCCTCGTAGGTATGAAACTCAATGTTGAGGGTCTCGCTGAGGGACGCGGCCCACTCTTTTTTGCGGGCGACATCAGCGGCAAACTTGTTGGCGTCTACCGTCAGTTCGCTTCCTTCCGTCTCCTCTTCTCCCGTGGCTGCGGGACTTCCAGCTGTCGTCGGAGCTTCAGCCTCGACCGGGGATGGCGCTTTGGTTATGACGATCTCGGGGGTCGTTTCGGT
>DODI01000047.1:0-6409 GCA_003509045.1 Planctomycetota bacterium
CGCGAGCTTGAATTCCAGCCTTTCCAGGCGCAGCTTGTCAACGCGGACCCGGCTCTCCCGGGTCTCGTTTTTAATCTCCTGGGCAACACCAATCACAGCCGCTGTGACGGCCTCTCCCGAAAGATAGCTTCTCTGTAACAGGACCCGGCTGAACAGCCGGACCAATTCTTCGGAGAGACCGAGGGCGGAGCGGAGCTGCTCACGCGCGGTGGCCAACACCTCCTCCACATCCATCTTCTTCATCAGACCCGCTCGCTCGATGCAGCCAAGCTGAATCCGTGCGCTGAGGCGTGATATCTCCTCGTCAGCCAGGACTCCAGCTGACTCACTGCAACAGACCCTGTTGGCGCGCAGCAATTCCCGCAGAACACGATCTCGGCGATCGAGGCTCTCAGCCTCGGAGACCAGGCTCCTCGCAGATTTCCTGACCTTGCCCGCGCGAAGCTCCTGTCGGCGGGCCGTGCGCCGCAGGGCGGAGGCCGCAAGGAAGCTGACAGCCCCCCGGCCATCAAGAGCCGCCTGCAAGCTCAGCGCCGGCACATAGTCAGGATCGATGGCCAGGGCCACGGACAGCTCTCGTCCGGCCCTGTCCGTTTCCTCCAGGGCCAGGGCATCCAGGGACCGCTGAAGAAAACAGCTGGTGAGATAGGTTCGCAGACCGCTCGGCTTTTCCTCTCCACCCCGCAACGACATTCCTTTTTGCAGGGCCGCCACCAGGTCTCGAAGCTCCTGTCCCCTGGCACCGGCTGTATCGAGCCTGTCGGAGAAGGTTCCTGAGACCCCGCTGCGCTCGAGCTCAGCCGCCAGCTCATCTGCCGCCGCCACCCTCCAGCGCTGCTCGAGGATCTGTTGACGACAGTTCTCCAGGTTATTGGTGTCGCTGCGATTGTATTCCCTGAACTCTTCGAGAACCTCGGCGATCGCGATACGCTCAACCTCGGATTCGCCTTCAGCTGGCTTCAGGCTCCGGAAGCGCAGGGCGCTGCGCTCCCTCAGCATGGTAAGGAAATCGAGAAGACCTCTGTCAGCGGGAAATTTCAACAGCAGGTCAATCCGGATGCGCGAGTAGTTTCGTTCGATCCACTGGTAAGCGAAACGAGCCCGGTTGAGATTGTCTACCGCCTCAAAACAAAGCCCGGCCCTGTAGGCCGCCCGAAGCCGGTCCAATTGCCCCGAACTCGACTGGAAAATATCGGAGACGGGCTGGCTGGGGCGGCGATAGAGTACCTCGTACTCCTCGGCGGCCTCTACGAAATCACCTTCCAGGTTTTCCTTCTCCCACGATTTAAAGAACGCCACCCCGGGCGCTAACGCCGAGGTGCTACCCGCCAGGGCTGGGACAGCTGAAGCCGCTACAATCGCAACCGTCAGTGAAACCACACCGAGCGAAAAACTGGAATTGAGAAGGGGAGAGAAATACATGATCGATTCGCAATCGAGGAAAAAAAGCGAGCGACCCAGGACAATCCAACAGAGAAAAGAAAGAGAGGGTTTATCCCGGATTCCATCGAAACGGTATCCACGGCCCGCGCCGCGACCTCACACATCTTAGCGGGACTCCTGTCACGGGACTGTCACCGCAGCAGGAGAAAAATAAAACTCTGACAAAACACCACAAGCCCTGAAGCAGGAACAGCTTGCGCGTTCCTCAGGATTGCGGGGGACGAAACTTGTAGCCAACCCCACGGACTGTCAGCAGAAAGCGGGGCTTGAGAGGGTTCTCTTCGATTTTCTGCCGCAGCCGGTTGATGAAATTATCGATGGTCCGGGCTGTACCGTAATAATTGTAGCCCCAGACCTTCTGGAGAATACGCTCCCGCGGCAGGACCTTGCCGATATTGCGCGCCATGAAACAGAGCAGCTCGAATTCCTTGGTGGTCAGATTGACCTCCTTGCCTTCCAGGAGGACAGAACGCCCGGACAGGTCGAGCTCGAGGGGACCAATGGTCAGCTTCTCGCCCTCGGAGGCGTTCACCCGGCGCAGCACCGTCTGGATCCTGGCCAGCAGCTCAGCCACGCTGAAGGGTTTCGTCATGTAATCATCGCCGCCAAGGGTCAACCCGGTGACCTTGTCGGACTCAAGGGCCTTGGCCGTCAGAAAGATCACCGGGGTCTCCACCTTATTGCTGCGCAGAACCTCGCAGACCTCGAAGCCATTCATGCGGGGCAGCATGACATCGAGAATAATGAGATCCGGCCGCTCATCAACCGCGAGGCCAAGGCCGGCCTCTCCATCCGACGCGGTGAGAACCTCGTACCCTTCGAACTGCAGGTTCTTCTTCAAACCAAAAAGCAGCGAGGAATCATCCTCCACGATCAGCACGCGGGCTTTCTTCTTATTGGAATTTTTATTTTCGGCCGCCATTGTCTCTCTCACTCGGCAAGAACATGAGTCTTCTTGAGCTGCAGGGTAAAAACGCTGCCTGATTCAGGCTGGCTGGAAACCCGGATATCACCGTTGTGTACTTTGGCTATGTAGCGTGAAAAGGCCAAGCCTAAACCTGTGCCCTCAACCTCCCTGGTCAGCAAATCATCAGAGCGGAAAAACTTCTCGAAGATACGCCGGTGATCACGCTTTGGAATACCAACACCCTTGTCAACCACCTCGACAGTGATCTCGTCGACCGTCTCGCGAATGTTGACGATAATATCCGTCTCCGAAGGTGAATACTTGGCGGCATTGGACAGCAGGTTAAGCACCACCTCTATCATCGAAGTGCGATCCATCTGGATGTTCGAGATATCCTGCACGCTGCGCAGCTTGACCTCCCGCGGGCGGTCGGAGGTGTGGGCATGGAAGAGGCTGATGGCCTCATCTACCACCTCGACCATATTGCAGCTGCCGAACTGGAAGACCTTCTGCTCGCTCTCCACCTTCGAATAGGCCAGCACCTTGTCAATCAGGCTGGAGAGCCTGTCGCTCTCACGCTCGATGAGCTCGAGACACTCCTGCTGTTCTTCCTCTCCGCTCACCCTTCCCTCCCGCAGGGTCTCGGTGAACATCTTGATCGCGGCCAGGGGTGTTTTCAACTCGTGGCTGATAAAGCTTACGAAGTCCGATTTGAGCCTGGCCGTCCGGGTCTCCCGAAGGACGTAGCGCAACGTATAAAAGACTCCCACCATGATCACCAGGACAAGAAGAATAACCGCCCAGGTAAAGGTCGCAAGGGTCAAGACCTCGAAGCTCCGAAAACCCACCGGAAGCCCCCCGGGTTCCGGGAAATAACGAAGCTCCAGGTGGGAAAGAGGAGGCGGCAGAGCCTTCGCGACCAGGGATTCTTCCGCGCCGGCCTTCTTCTGCGGATCGAGAAGACTCCCTGAGGGAAGAGCCGGCAGCAGCAGCGCGTCGCCGAGATGCAGCCGATCCTTGACCTCATCAAGCTGGGCGAGAAAGCGGGTGGGATCCAGGAGCAGGTGTACCACGAAGGCTGCGTCATCTGTCGGAACGGTGAGAAAAAGCAGCTCTTTCTCACCTGCATGAAGCCGACTCACCTGGCACTCCGAGCTGACGGAGGGAACTGCCTCCTCAAGTTGAGCCGGGAGGCTCTTCATCAGCTCAGCGTCGATGGAAAAAGCCGGGGTGTTCCCCTTCGCCTGGACGGCGGACGACACATGCTCCGAGAGCGCCTCCCTGTAGACGGCAGTCACCTCGTCCGAAACTCGGAAACCTTCCTCATCGAGGGCCCTCAGCAGCGTCCTGGCAACCTCGGCTGCCTCGGGCCGCCCACGCCGCTTCAGCAATTTGAACTTCTGGTAGAGCAGGGGGAACTTACGCACCATTCCGCTGCCGTCAACCGTGGCTCCAAAGCGGGCGAGAGCCAGGTCAAGGTAGCGAATGGAATCAGACGAATCCTCCAGCTCACGGCTGGTCCTTGCCGCGCCCAGCAGAGCCCCCAGCACGACAGTCGGATCCCGGTGACTCAGCAACGGCCGGTAGAGCACCAGGGCCTCAGCATTCTTCCCCTCCACACCCTCCATCCTGATCGCCGCGAGCAGGGCGGGATTCTGCCGATTGGAGAGCAGCTCCGGATAGGGCTTCCCAGCCTCGACCCTGGTGAGCTCTCCACGCCGCGAATAGAGAACATCGATGACAAACGGATCCTTTCGAATAGCTGCGAGGTAGGCCCCCCTCGCATTCGCATCGACGAGAAGCTCCTTGAAATGATCCAGATTCTCCTTCCACTCATGCTCGAGAGCCGCCGTGACATTTTCGAGATCCTCGCGATAGCCGTCGCGGACAAAGTCCTTAACGAAGTGATCGGCCTCGAAAACAGTCACCAGCCCCAGGGCTGTCACGAGAACGCTAGGGATCAGGATCGCGACCATGACGGTCGCGATCAGCCTGATGGGAACCCCTCCCAGGTAGCTCTTAAATGATTCGTACAAGTCGGACACCCTTCAGCCACAGGTACGGTTGGAGTCGGAAAACCCCGAAGTACGATTATATCATGAAGGGAAAATTCATTCCCACAAGCCTCAGGAGCCTGGATCCTGCTTTGCAATCCGGTTGCCGGTCCGGGGACGCCCTGGCCTGGGAGCGTTCATTTTACCTCAATCCGTCATCTTCTTTTTCAACTCGTCGATGGAGTCGCGAAGCTCTGCGGCCCTCTCAAACTCGAGATTCTCGGCCGCATCCAGCATTTCCTTCTCGAGCTGAAGCAGGTTTTCCCGCTTCTGGAAGGTCTCGTTATCGTCGCCAACAACCCGCCTGACAATCTTGTGGGCCCGGATCTCCCCCTCAATACCAGGCAGGATCTCCTTGCGAATGCTGCGGGGCTCGATGCCATGCTCACGGTTAAATTCCTCCTGGAGCTTGCGCCTCCGGGTAGTTTCACCCATGGCCCGGCTCATCGAACCAGTCACCGAATCGGCGTAGAGAATAACCCGGGCATCGACATGTCTCGCGGCCCGTCCGATGGTCTGCACAAGAGCCGTCTCCGAGCGTAGGAAACCCTCCTTATCCGCATCCAGGATCGCCACCAGCGAGACCTCCGGCAGATCGATCCCCTCGCGAAGCAGATTTACGCCGACCAGCACATCGTAGCGTCCTCTCCTCAGGTCCTGGAGGATCTCCACCCGCTCAATGGTCGCCACCTCGGAATGAAGGTACTGGCTCTTGATCCCGATCTCCTGATAGTGCTCGTGAAGATCCTCCGACATACGCTTGGTGAGCGCCGTCACCAGGGTCCGGTTGCCCGCCTTGATATTCTCACGGATCTCCTCGGTAAGATCGGGAATCTGCCCCACCGCGGGCCGAACCTCCACCCGGGGATCCAGCAGACCGGTTGGACGATTGATGAGCTCCACCACCTCTCCCCCGCAAAGCTCGAGCTCGTAATTGGCGGGGGTGGCCGAGATAAAGAGAACCTGCCCCGTCTTCTGCTCCCATTCATCAAACCGCATCGGGCGGTTATCGAGAGCGGAGGGAAGCCTGAAGCCATGCTTGACCAGCGTCTCCTTCCGGGCTCGATCACCGTTGTACATGCCGCCAATCTGTGGAATGGTCACGTGCGACTCATCGAGGATGGTAAGAAAATCATCGGGGAAATAATCAAGCAGGTTGTGCGGCCGCTGCCCCGAGGGCAGACCCGTAAAATGACGCGAATAGTTTTCTATCCCCGGACAATAGCCGATCTCCATCAGCAGCTCACAGTCATACCGGGTACGAGAGCCGAGCCGCTGAGCCTCGAGCAGTTTTCCGTTTGATTCCAGCTGGGAGAGGCGCTCATCGAGCTCAGCCCTGATGCCAGTGACAGCACCCTGGATCTTGTCCTCACTGATAACAAAATGCTTGGCCGGATAGATTGTGATCCGATCGAAATCATCGAGGATCTCCCCTGTGAGAGGATCGATCTCTACGATGTTCTCCACCTCGTCGCCAAAGAGTTCTACCCGGTAGGCGGTCTGTTCATAGGCAGGGAGAATTTCGACCACGTCGCCGCGTACGCGGAAGGTTCCCCGCAGCAGCTCCATATCGCTTCTGCGGTATTGGATCATCACCAGCCTCTGCAGGAGATCATCCCTGTCGAGGACTTCCCCGCGGTCAATCCTGACCAACATCTCGCTGTATTCATCCGGGCTGCCCAGGCCGTAGATGCAGGACACGCTCGAGACGATGATGACATCCCGGCGCGACAGCAGCGAACTGGTCGAAGAGTGCCTCAACCTGTCGATGTCATTGTTGATGGAGGCGTCCTTTTCGATATACAGATCACGCTGTGGAATATAGGCCTCCGGCTGGTAGTAGTCGTAATAGCTCACGAAATACTCAACCGCGTTGTTAGGAAAGATCGCCCTGAGCTCGGAATAGAGCTGCGCCGCGAGCGTCTTGTTATGAGAGATCAGAAGCGTTGGACGATTCATCTCGGCGATCACGTTCGCAACCGTGAAGGTCTTGCCCGAGCCGGTG
>DODI01000047.1:6772-7064 GCA_003509045.1 Planctomycetota bacterium
GACCCCCCTGGAAAGCTCCCTGATGGCCCCCGGCTGATCTCCACAGGGCTGAAAAGAACTGACGATCTCAAACGGCCGGCTTTCCTGTCCCTTCATCTTCCGACATCCTCTCTGCGAAGAGTGATAAAAGGCCTGGCCTTCGTGAGCCATCCCCGCGGCAGCCCGGGTATCTCCTCCAGTTGCTCGAGGCTCTTGAGCGGCAGATGCCCGCGGACATAATCGACGATCCTGCGAGCCCGGGCCTCCCCGATTCCCTCCAACAGAGCCCACTCGTACCAGGCCGCGCTCTCAA
>DODI01000254.1:0-3117 GCA_003509045.1 Planctomycetota bacterium
CTATCCTTTCGCAAGTGCAAGCTCTGAAAGTCATGTCATCCTACTCAACAGATACAAGCCACCAATAGGCATATTCGTACGACCAGCCGTTGGCTTTATTGAGCACCTCCAACTCGATGTTCTCCCCCTCAATACCTGCCAGGTCGAGATCGAGATCTATCCAGCCATCGGAGCTGACCTCGGGACCGACCAGCATGTCCACCAGGGACTTGCCATTTGCCAGGACCTGGAGCCTCCAATCACCCCTGTAATCATGTCCTACCGAGAGCTTCAACCTCCTGGCGGTACCCTGGACGTCCTTGAGCTTTCTCGACAATCGAACGGCATCGGCAGGTGAACCGGGATGAGTCCTGAGCACCCCGGGACGCCCCCGGTAGCTTCTGAGGAGAACAGGCCCCTCTCCGAAAAGGCCTCTACCGGCCGTAAGCTTGAAGCCCGGAGCGACCAGCTCTACCGTCTTCTCCCCATCCTCAGTCTCTCCAGGATCCTGAACCTTCCGGGACATGGCGCGCCGCCAGGAAACCATCTTTCGGGGATAGGATCTCACCAGGCGGCTGCCATCAAAATCAGCGGAGGTACGCCCAAGCCAGACATGATCGAAGAGCGCGTGCTCCCCATCAGGACAGCTCAATCCCAATCCAGTCAGGTTGAATTCTCCGAAATGCTCAAACAGGTCGACAGTCTGCACCACCCAGTCCGCCGGACTGCTCGGATGCAGATGCACAAAGCTTCCATCAAAGGGGCCCTCGCCGGGCTTTTTCCCCGCGGGTCCCTGGTAAAGCCGGAAGCTTGGCTTGCTCTGGCCCGGCTCCGGACCAAAACGATTATCGTGCGCCACCTGCAGGGAGATTCCTCCGCCACCCTTCTTTTTCCAGGCGACCCGGAGAAAGCGATATTCTCCAAACGAGGGGAATGCCCTGATCGGCGCGTCGAGCCCCTTCAACATCGTGCTCTCTTTCTCGCCGCCGCTCACCAGCACGCAGGAGCTGCCGCTGTAGCTGTCCCTCCATTCACTGCGCGTAAATCCATCGCCATCGGTCAAGCTCGAGCTGAAATGAGGATCATCCTCATAGATGGGCTGCAGCCCGGGGCGGCGGTCCGTGAAAGAGAGCCCGCTGATCTCAATCGGCATGGGCCGGGTGTTGCCAACGAATCGGAGCTCGATATCGACCTCGTTCCCGGAGAATCCGGAAAGGTCAAACACAAGACCGCTCGGCGGAACGGGGAGGGCCGCGTTCTCGCCCGGAGCGGGTATTACGAACCGGGTTCTTTCTACTCCGCCGACAAGCAGCATGAGCTGGCAATTATCCGTATACCCCGACAGTAGACGGGCGCAAACCGCGAGATAGCGATTCTCGACTGAAGGCTGCATCCGGCGGCTCAACTTCATCCCCCCGGCCGGAATCTGCAATTGCAGCTTGAAGCGCGGCCGTTGCGGATTGCCTTCATCCCAGTGATTCACCAGGGAAGAGCTGCCTGCCCTTGCGGGCTCCTGGGTCCACCCATTCAGAGCGGGAAGGAACATTCCTATTCGGCTGGCAATCTCCCTCCGAAGCCCATTGGTATCAAGGGTCAACCTCGGCTCGATCCAATCAACAAAATCCCTTATATCCAGCGGATCCGCCCCGGCGGGTGTCCTCTCCATTTCAGGATCGGCCAACAACACCAGCCTGGCCTGCCGGCCGCGGGCGGCGGCAAGGTTGATGCGGCCGGTGTCGGATAACCGCCCCGAGCCCAGGAGAACCTCGCTCTGGTAGAGCTTCGTCTCCTTGAGTGAAGGGAAATCCCGGAGGAGCACCCTTGCCGAAGCGCATCCTCCTTCTCTTGCCCTCCTGTCAATCCCCACCCGGGTCTGGAACCCGACCACGCAATCCGACAAGGCGAATTCCATCTCGCAAAAGGCCCGAACACCGAACCCCCTGGCGGACTCGACCCCGCCGGAAACCAACGAGTTGCCGAGGACGGACCGGTCCTCGATCCAGCGACCTCCGCCCCCGATCATCCGTTTCTCCCTGACGCGCAGGGGACGAAATGATGCCAGCGAGACCTCCTCGGGCCGGCTGTATATTCTCGATGCCACCGTTGAATATTTCACCCAGAGAGCATCCAGGCTCCAGGCTGGCTGGACCACATGCCACCACTGGCGAGGGTTGCTCTGATGACCGACATCTCCCACCCGGGACCTCGCATCCGATGTGCTCAGAACAGCCCCATCTATGGTTTCGACCCTGACCAATCGACCGGAGAGATCCGGAAGGAGGAGCGCCAGTTGTTCGAAATAGGCGTCCCAGGGGTCGACTGGCAGCAGGTGAAGCTCCGCGATCCTGTTGAAAGAAATCGTCTCTACTCCCGAATCAAGCAGCAGCCGAACGCCGGACCTTCCCCACCGCATCGACCGGAATCTTTCGCTGCTTCCATCTGCGTAAAAAATCGTTCCGGGACTCAGCGGAGGAGAAGACCGTGAAGAAAAAACAACCCTCCGCAGCCAACGGGTGAGGATGCGAACCTGCCTGCCCCCCTTGCTGCCCGGTTTCCACATATCGACAGTTGGCTGGACCTGCAGATGCGGCAATTGGGGAGAGGCCGGGTTCTCCTTCCCCGATCTGTAACCGCGGAAATTGCACGGCAAGCGATCGCCTCCGGCAAACTCAACATACGGACCTTCCGGGAGCCCCACACCACCGGCAGCGCTCCTGACCCAGGAGACCGGATTGGCCGGATTGAAGAGCCAGACCCCGCCAAGCGTCGCCCTGCGCCCGCTATGACCCCAATCGGAGATATTCGACCCGTAGACGACCTGGCCGTTGGCCAGAACCGCCCTGTAGGACCTGGCATGGTAACCCGGACTGCTGGCCCGCGAAGCCAGCGGCTGGGCCCTGCGGGCCTGGACCAGCTTCGGCAGCCGAACGCCCCCTCGAGACTGGGCCTCCTGCACGGCGGCATGGACGATTCCTGCAGAACTCAATAAAACAAGAGCGAGAAGAATGAATGCCCAGCCTGCCTGCGTTCTTTCCATCTTACCGAGGGTTACCAAGAGTTCGCTTCCTCGCATCCAGCCCCGGGAACCCCGGCGACAGACCGCCGGGAAAAATGACTGCCGTTCAGGCTAGACGCAAA
>DODI01000587.1:0-754 GCA_003509045.1 Planctomycetota bacterium
ACACGCCGGAGCCATCATCTCAGGCGGCAAGGGGACCGCTCCCGAGAAGATCGCGGCCCTCGAGGCCGCGGGGGTGCAGGTAGCCCTTACTCCGGACCGCCTTGGCGAGACCATGGCCGGAATGCTTGCCTGAGCTCGCCGTCTCGGCAGTTCTGGACGAGTGTCTTAACGCGTCTTGCTCCGGGTCTTTTTCCGCGTTTTCGCGGCGCTCTTCTTGCTTGTCCTGGAGGGCCTCTTTTTTCGTTTCGCTGATTTTTGAGGGGCAGCAGCGGCTTCGTCCTCATCGTTCGGGGTGGGGGAGATGATTCCCTCGAATCGAGAGAGGAAGTCGGGCCCGGGGTTCTCCACTTCGAAATGATAGAGGAGGAAGTGGAGCAGGCGGATGACCTCCGGCCTGGCCTCCGGCAGGGAGTGGGCCAGTTCGCGGACCATTTCCGGGCTCTCACGCAAGGCGTCCAGGAAGGCGCGCTCCTCCTTGCTGACCTCCATTTGTGAAAGGGGAGCAACTGAGTCCGGGTCCGCCTGATTTTCCTCGCGGTAGCTGAGCCCCTTGTACGGATAGGGGATCCCTTCATCCAGGAGGTATTCGATCGTAACGCCCAGGTTTTTCGCGATGCGAAAGATCACCCCTCCGCGCGGAGAGTTCTGCCCGGATTCAATCTTGGAAAGCGCGCTTGGGGTTATTTCGCAGTACCTCGCAAGGTCCTGCTGGGAGATAGAGCGGTCGCGCCGAAGATTCATGATCTTGCGCCCA
>DODI01000587.1:1117-5864 GCA_003509045.1 Planctomycetota bacterium
CACCGAACCTGTCCGCCCAACTCCAGGGGCGGTACCGGGATTATTCTATTGGTCATGAGTTTGAACAAAAGACATTTATTTCTATCAGTCATATTCCCGGGTACCCCTATTGGGCTTCCGCTCCTGGATCCAGGGGATTTTTTTTCGCTACAGGTCTCCTGTTTAGCCTGTCTTCAGGGTCTGCTGGCGCTTTGAACATCGATGACAGCCCAGAGAAGATCGAATAACATGCTCTCCACGTTACTTACACGCGTAACCAATGGGGGATAGCTGGTGTCTTTTGATTCGATAGAGAATGATTTTGCCGACAACCTGCCTGATGATGTTTCCGGACGCCCGGTTTCCGAGGTACTTGTCGAGATGGCCGAGATCCTTCGGCAGGCCCAGTCTGTCCTGATCGCTACTCATGTAGGGCCGGATGGGGACGCGATCGGCAGCTCGGTCGGCCTGGCTCTTGGCCTCAAGAGCCTTGGCAAGGAAGCTCGCGTCTTCAGCGGAAGCTCGGTAGATGGTCGCTTTGAGGGCCTCATTGCCGCTGGCTCCGTTGAGACGGTGGATGAGGAGGGCGCGTCCTGTCTTACCGGTCAATTTGACGTATGTGTTCTTCTGGATACAAGCGAGCCTGCTCGAGCCGGTGTTTTAGAGGGGGTCATCTTTGCGCCGGGGCAGAAGAGGATCTGTATCGATCATCACCTTCTCTCCGGGGAGTATTCTTTCGATTCGCACCTGGCAGTAGCGAGCTCGCCAGCTACAGCGTGCCTGGTTCTCTGGCTACTTGATGAGCTCGAGGTGACCGTCGAGGATAATATTGCGAGAGCTCTGTGGCTGGCGCTGGCGACGGATACCGGTTGGTTTCGTTTTTCTAACGCCGGCCGGCTTGCCTTTCAATGCGCTGAGAGACTTCTCGAGGGCGGACTCGATCCCGAAGAGTTGTACGGTTTCATCTATGGATCGCGGAGCGGGCAGAAGACCCGCCTTTGGGGAAGAGTGCTCCTGGAGCACCAGCTCGCCCTTGATGGCCGCCTGGTCTGGAGCGTTATTTCACGGGAGACCCTGGCTGAGGCGGGTGCTGTTCGGGAGGACCTGGATGGGGCTATCGACCTCCTCAAGGGTGTCAAGGGAGCCCATACCGCAGCCCTGCTGTCGCAACTGGATGATGGATCTTTCAAGGTCAGCTTGAGGTCTGTGGAAAGTATAGATGTCGAGCGGGTCGCGCGTGAGCTTGGCGGTGGCGGGCACGCCAAGGCCGCGGGCTATAGCGCCACGGGAACCGCGCAGGAGATACTCGATACTCTCAAGGACGTTCTCAACAAAGAGCTCGACACGTAGTTACCGCAGGAGCCTGAGCGGGGGAACCTGGGGCAAGGGCGGGAAAACCAGGCCTGCCAGCTCTCAGAAAGTTGACTCAAACTCTTCGAGGTCTTCGAGATCTTCAGAGTCTTCCAGATTCTCAAGATCCTTTGCGAGAACCTGGTAGCGATCCTGGTAGAGCCTGTAGCGTGGATCTTCCCTGAGGTTGGCCAGGTCAGGATCTTTCTTCATGTGATCGAAGTTGTCGTAGCCAAGCTCGAAAGCGCAGTCCATTGCCATGACAGCATCGTCCATTTCGCCAAGAAGGCTGTGGCTGCAGGCGAGGTTGTAGTAGAAGCAGGGATCCTCCGGATAGAGGCTGACCAGGATCTGGTCGGTTTCGAGTCCATTGCGGTGCTTCTTCAGGCGCGAGTAGATGTGCCCCAACGAGACCAGCAGCCCGAGCTCTTTCTTGGTGTAGCTTGGAGTGTCCAGGGTCTCCCAGTTGACCTTTTCGAGGGCGATTTCCAGCAGGGACATCTCGAATTCGAGGCCGAGCGAATCGAGACCAAGGAGTTCATCCGCTTCCTCGGGCAGGTCAATCTCTTTCCAGGACCATTGGGTTGTGTGCATCTGCTGTTATTCTCTTGCCTTCTGAGGGGCTCGAACTCTTCTGGTAAGTTTGATGAGGAAAGCGCCTGGAGTTCCGATGTCCGCAAAAGCGTCCATGGCAGCTAAAGCACTTATACCCTCCTGAAACATTCTACCACCACTGAGAATCACCGCAAGAACCCCTCTTGGCATGTTGGGGGTTCGGCAGGCTTGACTTGTGTCGTAGACGGACTACTATCGCCAGATGAAATCATTAAGTGGAGTCGCAGCAAAGACATGCGTTGGCTACCGGTAGTAAAGACGGAAAACAGTGAGAGCTCCATCCAGGAGCGCTCCTCGGCAGGATCCCGCATCGGCGAGGGCTTGTTGACGGAGGGTTCCTGCGATGAACTCGCGGCCAGTCCGGGAAGCGAAATGACCGACGGGGTGCCCCTCGACCGGAGGGTTTATTTCGAGGTCTTCGGCTGTCAGATGAATAAGCTCGATGCAGAGCTGATGCTCGGAGTTCTCAACGAAGATGGCTACGAGCTCACCGATGATCCCCAGGATGCCGGCGTCATTCTCTACAATACCTGCGCGATCCGGGAGCAGGCAGAGAACAGGGTCTTTTCGAAGCTGGGGAATTTGAAGGGATTGAAGAAGAGCCGTCCCGACCTGGTGATCGGGATGCTCGGTTGCGGGGCCCAGAACCATCAGCACGACATCTTTCGTCGCTATCCCCATGTGGGTATCGTCTGCGGGCCGGGTGAATTTCTGCGTCTGCCCCAGCTGATTGACCAGGCCCGGGAGGAGGGGCAGGTTGCAGCCCTGGATCTCGACAAGCCGGTGCGGTTCGTTCGTACGGAAAATCTTGGCCCGCGGCCTCAGCATGCTTTTGTGTCGGTGATGCGGGGTTGTGACATGGCCTGCACCTATTGCGTTGTGCCCACCACCCGAGGTGGCGAGGTCAGCCGTCCGGTCAGCGAGATCATCGAGGAGGCCGATGCCCTTGTAGCCTCCGGCGTGAAGGAGATTACGCTTCTCGGGCAAACAGTGAACTCCTACGGTAAGCGCCTGGCTCCCGGCCGAAGGATCGGGCTGCAGCATGTGCTCTGCGGTCTGAATCAGATGGACGGACTGGAGCGGATTCATTTCATCACATCCCATCCACGGTTCATGAACCGGGAGCTGGTTGAGGCTATGGGGGAACTCGACAAGGTGTGCGAATACCTGCACCTTCCGGTACAGTCGGGCTCGGATGATGTCCTGCGGCGTATGCTGCGGTCCTATACCATGAAGCACTACCGGAAGATCATCGATGATTGCCGGCAGCTGGTTCCCGACATCGCGATTGCTACGGATGTCATCGTCGGATTCTGTGGTGAGACAGAGGCCGAGTTCGCCGAGACCGTCAAGCTGCTTGAGGAGGTGCGTTTCAACGGCGCCTATATTTTCAAGTATTCCGAACGCCCCGGAACTCCCGCCGCCGAGTTCGCTGATGATGTTCCTGACGAGGTCAAGCGTGAACGAAACCAGATCCTGCTTGAAATCCAGAGACGTATCAGCCTCGAGCTCAACAGCGAATCAATTGGCCAGGAAACCGAGGTCCTGGTCGAGGGAGTGAGCAAGAAGGACAAGACGCGTTGGAGCGGCCGCAACCGCAAGCACCAGATTGTCGTCTTTCCGATCCAGGGAGACGAGAACCTTGTCGGCCAGCTCGTCAACGTAAAGGTCAGGGATGTGACATCGGTCGTGCTGGTAGGGGAGCGCCCCGGGGAGGAGAGCTGAGTGGCCGTTTCCCGTCCTAAGCCAGAATTCATGGCTGAGGCGCTTGATCTTGCCCTGGGAGGGCTGGAGAGCGTCTCTCCCAACCCTCTCGTCGGGGCTGTTGTTGTGCGCGGAGGGAGGGTCATCGGCCGCGGATTTCATCGTGGGTTTGGTTGTCCTCATGCTGAGAGAGAGGCCCTGGGAGCGGCGGGTAATGCCAGGGGGGCAGATCTCTATGTCACCCTTGAGCCTTGCGCTCACCATGGAAAGACCCCGCCCTGTTGCGAAGCTGTCCTGGAGGCGGGAATCAAGAGGGTCTTCTTTTCAGCCGCCGATCCGAATCCCGAGACTCGCGGCAAGGGTCCGCGGCTTCTGCGGAAGGCGGGAGTGGAGGTCCGCGGAGGGCTTCTTCGAAAGGAGGCCCTGTCTCAGAACGCGCCCTATTTTTTCTGGAGAGATAAAGGCAGGCCATGGGTGGTGCTGAAATGGGCCATGAGCCTCGATGGGAAGATAGCTACGGCCGGGGGTGAATCGCAGTGGATCACCGGCGCGAAGGCCCGCGCCAGGGGGCACTCTCTGCGCAGGCGGGTGGACGCGGTGATGGTAGGCACCGAGACGATCCTGGCGGATGACCCCCTTCTGACTCCAAGGCCGGCTGGCGGCCGGACCCCACTCAGGGTGATCCTTGACCGCAGGGGACGCTTGCCAATGAAGCTCAAGCTCTTGTCTCATCCCCGGGTAGCGGGCAGGGGGCTGCGTCTCTACGTTAGCGTCTCCGGGGCGAATAGCGCCAGGCGCCTTGGTGAACTCGAACGCCGGGGGGTGGAGACTCTCCTGCTGCCTTCGACCGCCGCCGGCCTGGACCTCGGCTTGCTGCTGGCCGAGTTGTCGAAGCTGGAGATATCCCAGGTGCTCGTAGAGGGTGGCTCCAGGCTTGCCGGCGCTTTCCTTCGGGATGCCCTGGTCCAGGAAATCGCCGCCTTCGTCGCTCCGAAAATTATCGGGGGAGAAGGTGCCCTCTCGCCTGTTGGTGGTGAGGGGTTCAGAAAATTGGCGGAGTCCCTTTCTCTTTCCGACCTGCGGCACGAGGCGCTTGGAG